>NZ_KV832502.1:0-84926 GCF_001837455.1 Streptococcus sp. HMSC068F04 | reverse complement strand
CGGGTTCGAATCCCGTACGGACTATATTTTGAGTAACTTAGGTTACTCTTTTTATTTTGTTTCTTTTTTTTATATGTTATAATAGCTTATAATACTATTTTGAGGTGAATCTATGTCTAAAGTTTTTGTTTTTGGTCATCAAAACCCTGATTCTGATGCAATCGGGTCTTCTTATGGATACGCTTATTTGAAACGTCAACTTGGTGTTGATGCTGAAGCTGTTGCTTTGGGTACTCCTAACGAGGAAACTGCTTTTGTTCTTGATTATTTTGGTGTTGAAGCACCACGAGTGGTTGAATCAGCTCAGTCTGAGGGTGTTAATCAAGTTATTCTTACAGACCATAATGAGTTTCAACAATCTATTTCAGATATTAAGGACGTTGAAGTTATTGAGGTAGTCGACCATCACCGTGTAGCTAACTTTGAAACTGCTAATCCATTAATGATGCGATTAGAACCTGTTGGATCTGCATCTTCAATTGTTTATCGTATGTTTAAAGAAAACAATGTTGAGGTTCCTAAGGAAGTAGCTGGTTTGCTTATTTCAGGTTTGATTTCAGATACTCTTCTTCTTAAATCTCCAACTACACATGCTTCAGATCCTGCAGTTGCAGCTGAACTTGCAGAAATTGCTGGTGTTAATCTTGAAGAATATGGTCTTGCTATGCTTAAAGCTGGTACTAATCTTTCTTCAAAATCTGCTGAAGAACTCATTGACATTGATGCAAAGACATTTGAATTGAATGGTAATCAAGTTCGTGTTGCACAAGTTAATACAGTTGATATTTCTGATGTTCTTTCTCGTCAAGCGGAAATTGAAGAAGCTATTAATAACTCAATTAAAAACAATGGTTACTCTGACTTTGTCTTAATGATTACTGATATTCTTAATTCTAATTCAGAAATTCTTGCACTTGGTTCAAATACTGATAAGGTTGAAGCTGCTTTCAATTTTGTTTTAGATAATAATCATGCTTTCCTTGAAGGAGCTGTTTCTCGTAAGAAACAGGTAGTTCCTCAGTTGACTGAAAGCTTTAATGCGTAAAATTAGGCCAGTAGGCCTTTTTTTAGTACTCTGATTAATGGTATAATAGTCTTTATGATAATACAATTTAACCCAACTAAACTATGTAAGCAACCTTTTTTTATGAAAATAGTGAATTATCTATATCTTAATCAGCCTGTGACCCTGAGAGCAATAAAAAGGCAGTTTCCTTTTCAAAAGAATATCGATAAATTAATTGAGGAGTTTGTAAAAGCAGGCTATATTGAACGATTCGAGAAACGTTATCGTTTATTAATTAGTCTTGTGTCAGATTCTTCTAAAATTGATTTAGAACAGCATTTTTTTATTGATGATGATTCTACTTGTTATTTTGAACTATTAAATCGTAGATTTGTTACTGAGATAAGTAATTCTACTAATGAAGTTGTTATTGTTGAACAAACGAGTATAACGAGAGACGATCTTACGATTTCAAATTATTTCTATAAATTAAGTGAAAATCTACCATTATCGGAAGAGCAGAATAGATTATATGACATATTAGGGGATGTTAATCCTGAATATTTTTTGAAACATGTTACGACTTTTCTTTTAAAATACGTTAGGAAGGAATATGCACTTCAAAAAAGGAGGAATATTTTTGTTGATGCTTTAGAATTATTAGGGTATCTTGTTCAAGTTGAAGAAGGGCGTTATCTTTTGAATATGGATTTAGATTCCGAAGCATTAGTTTTTAGTGCAAAAAAAGACTAGTATTATTACTAGTCTTTTTTATGACAACTTTAACGATTCCTTAGTTCAAGATAACGTTTGTACCAGATGTTAACATAAGATTGTGAAAATGGCCCCTTACCATTGTTAATCCAATCTACCAAGATTTTAACATGTTCCTTTAAGATATAGTCAATATCAGGAGAGTAATGCATTTCTTTTTTATGTGTTTCATACTCATCTACATCTAGCAATTTTTTTTCACCATCAGCGAAGACTTTGACATCTAGGTCATAGTCAATATATTTTAGTGCTTCCTGGTCCAAAATATATGGACTAGCTAAATTGCAGTAGTAGGAAATGCCGTTATCCCTAATCATGGCTATAATATTAAACCAGTATTTTTTGTGGAAATAAACAATAGCAGGTTCACGTGTTACCCATCGTCTTCCGTCTGCTTCAGTAACGAGGGTGTGGTCGTTAACGCCAATAACAGCATTCTCAGTTGTCTTTAGTACCATAGTATCGCGCCAAGTACGGTGCAAACTACCATCATGCTTATAACTTTGAATTGTGATAAAGTCGCCTTCTTTTGGTAATTTCATGGCGTCCTCTTTCTACAATAAGGGTTATCCTCTTTATTGTATCATAATTTTTTGAAAAGAGGGGGAATACCTATAAATATTCTCTTAGAGCGGATGCTATCGCATCAAAGTCATAACCTTTTCGGGCTAAAGATTGTGTCAAGCGTTGCTTAAGCTCATAACCGTCGTATTTTTTACTAAATTTTTGATATTGCTTATCAATTTCTTTATAAAGTAGAGCTTGCTCATTTTCTTCATCTGCTTCAAGTTCTAGATGATCGATTGCTAGTTTACTTTCTTGGAATGAAAAACCTTTATTGATAAGGCTTTGAGTTAATTTATCTTTTAGAGCTTTAGATGGTAGTTTTCCCTGATATTTTCGTAACAGTTTTGAAGCTACTTTAATGGCTATTTCTGAGAAATCAAATTGGCTTAAAACATCGTCAATGATTTGTTTGTTACAACCTTTTTGAAGCCATTTTTGCTTCAGCACATAGGCCCCTTTATCGCCTGAATTCAGATTTTGTTGAGCTAGACTCTCTAGGAGTTTGTAATCATCAATCCAATGATCTTTTTTTAGATTATCAATAATTTTGGGAATTATATGAGGGTTTATTTCATGTTTAAAAAGGTAATCTTTTACTTCTTTCTCACTACGTTGTTTAAATGAAATAAAATAGAGAGCTAAGTTTTTACCATGCGAGAACTGAGCAAAGGATTTAATATCCTCTAGTTGATTTTTGTCCAGTATCATTTCTTTAGTCAACATGTATTTAACGATGGTATCTTCTGTAACGTAGAGGCTCTCTTTTTTGTCTATCTCAAGGAGATAAAGTCTCTTTTTCTTCTCGATTTTTGTGATTTTCATAGTTATTATTATATCAAAATGTTAGAATGGTAGTATGAATTTACAAGTGAAACAGCGTATCCCGCTTAAGATAAAACGCATGGGAATCAATGGCGAAGGCATTGGATTTTATAAGAAAACTCTAGTTTTTGTACCAGGGGCTTTGAAGGGTGAAGAGGTGTTCTGTCAAGTTGTTTCTGTTAAGAGAAACTTTGTTCAGGCAAAATTATTAAAGATCAATAAACCTTCTAAGTTTCGTGTCGAACCTGCATGTAGTATTTATGAAGACTGTGGTGGTTGCCAGTTAATGCATCTTCGTTATGATAAGCAATTAGAGTTTAAAACTGACTTGTTAGGACAAGCCTTGAAGAAGTTTAAACCGGCTAATTTTGAGTCATACGACATTCGTCCAACAATAGGGATGGAGCAACCACAACATTACCGAGCTAAACTACAATTTCAAACCCGTTCTTTTGGTGGCTCAGTTAAATCTGGCTTATTTGCGGAAGGGAGTCATCGCCTCATTAATATTGATGATTGCCTAGTTCAGGATGAGCTAACTCAAGCCATTATGAATAAGGTGACAAATTTGTTAGATAAATACAAGTTACCAATTTATAATGAGCGCAAAATTGCTGGAATTCGTACTGTTATGATACGACGTGCTTTGGGTTCAAATCAGGTCCAGTTAATTTTTGTAACCTCTAAATCAGTTTCTTTCACAAAATTAGTTAAGGAATTGACGGAAAGTTTTCCAGAAATCGTAACAATTGCTGTCAATTATAATTATTCGAAATCCAGTGAGATTTATGGTCAAGAGACGGAAATTCTTTGGGGACAAGACACTATTCAAGAAGAGGTGCTGGACTATAACTTTGCTCTCTCTCCTCGTGCATTTTACCAGTTGAATCCTCAACAAACAGAGGTACTCTATGGTCAGGCCATTGAAGCTTTAGATGTGGATAAGGCTGAACATCTTATTGATGCTTACTGTGGGGTTGGTACTATTGGACTTGCTTTTGCAAATAAGGTAAAGAGTATTCGAGGTATGGATATTATTCCTGAGGCTATTGAGGATGCTATGAAGAATGCCAAATCACTTGGACTGGAAAATGCTCACTATGAGGTGGGTAAAGCAGAAGATATCATTCCACGTTGGTACAAGGAAGGTTATCGAGCAGATGCTCTTATTGTGGATCCACCTAGAACTGGTTTAGATGATAAGCTACTTAAAACGATACTGGACTACACTCCTGAAAAAATGGTATATGTTTCATGTAATGTATCTACTTTGGCTAGAGACCTAGTTTCTTTGGCTAAAGTTTATGATGTTAATTATATCCAGTCAGTAGATATGTTTCCTCATACGGCTCGAACAGAAGCAGTTGTGAAGCTAACTAAGAAAATGTGATAAAACCTAACATAAAAAACAAGAAATTTTCAAAATTGTTGGAAAATTTCTTTATTTTTCTGAAAAATAGGAGTATAATAGGTTTATCGATTTTTTAAAGGAGGAGCGTATGAAAAAGAGCTTCATTCATCAACAAGAGGAAATTTCTTTTGTGAAGAATACTTTTACACAGTATTTGATTGATAAACTTGACGTCGTTGAAGTGCAAGGGCCTATTTTGAGTAAGGTCGGGGATGGTATGCAGGATAATTTGAGCGGTATTGAGAATCCTGTAACTGTTAATGTGCTTCAGATTCCTGACGCAACATACGAAGTTGTTCACTCATTAGCAAAATGGAAACGCCATACTTTGGCTCGTTTTGGTTTCAATGAAGGTGAAGGGCTCGTGGTTAATATGAAGGCTCTTCGTCCAGATGAAGATTCATTGGATGCAACGCACTCTGTTTACGTTGACCAATGGGACTGGGAAAAAGTTATTCCTGACGGACATCGTAATATCGCTTATTTGAAAGAAACTGTTGAAACCATTTATAAGGTCATTCGTTTGACTGAGCTAGCAGTTGAAGCCCGTTACGATATTGAAGCAATTTTACCTAAGAAAATTACCTTCATCCATTCAGAAGAGCTTGTTGAGAAGTACCCTGATTTGACACCAAAAGAGCGTGAAGATGCTATTACCAAGGAATATGGTGCTGTATTCTTGATTGGTATTGGTGGTGTTCTTCCTGATGGAAAACCACATGATGGTCGTGCACCTGACTATGATGATTGGACAACTGAGTCTGAGAATGGTTACCATGGTTTGAATGGAGATATCTTGGTTTGGAATGAACAATTAGGACATGCCTTTGAATTGTCATCAATGGGTATTCGTGTTGATGAAGATGCCCTTAAACGTCAGGTTGAAATTACTGGCGACCAAGATCGTTTGAAATTGGATTGGCACCAAGCCTTGTTACATGGTCTTTTCCCACTAACAATTGGTGGAGGTATTGGTCAATCACGTATGGCTATGTTCTTGCTTCGTAAGAAACATATTGGTGAGGTTCAAACTTCAGTTTGGCCAGATGCCGTTCGTGAAACTTACGAAAACATCTTGTAAAAAAAGCACTAACGAAAGTTAGTGTTTTTTGGTTTGCAATAGCTGTGCATAATTGATCAATGAATTGGCTATTGGAGTAGATATCATGAGAGCTAGCTCAGTTTTTCTCATAAAGAAAAAACCTATCCCTTTGAGGAGATAGGTTTTTAGATTAGTTGTCACTACGGAAAAAGGCATCGTAAAGAGCTCTGACGGCTGCTTTTTCTTGCTCAGTTTCAATTACGAACATAACAGAAACCTCACTAGAACCTTGAGAAATCATTTCTAGGTTAATATGTTTTTCAGAGAGCGCTTTAGCTGCTGTCGCTGTAACACCGATGTGGTCTTTCATATTTTCACCAACAATCATGAGGATTGAAAGGCCATGTTCAATTTCAACTTCATCAACACCGAGTTCACGAGTTAAGTATGAAAGGATTTCTTGTTCTTTGATTGGGGTAAGTTCACGTTCTCGAATAATGATTGAAAGATCATCGATTCCAGAAGGCATGTGTTCCCAACGGATGTTTAAATCTTCCAAGATTTGGAGGACTTTACGTCCGAAACCAACTTCACGGTTCATGAGGTATTTGGTCATGTTGATGCTGACGAATTTATCATCACTTGCGATACCCACGACAGGAACTGTTGCACCCTTATGTTCAAGAATAATACGTGTGCCAGGATGGTCTGGATTATTAGTATTTTTAATAACCAATGGAATTTTACCACGATAGGCAGGCAGTAGAGCCTCATCATGAAGAACTGAGAATCCAGCATAAGCCAACTCACGCATTTCTTTATAAGTTAACTCAGGAATAGAATGTGGTTCATGAACGACACCAGGATGGGCTGCGAAAATACCATCTACATCTGTGAAGTTTTCATATAAGTCTGCCTTAACTCCAGCTGCAACGATAGAACCTGTGATATCAGAGCCACCACGTGAGAAAGTACAAATTTGATTATCAGGGGTAACACCAAAGAAACCAGGGATAACAAGAACCTCATCTGATTCACGAAGCTCCTCCAACTTGTCATAAGCTCCTGGAAGGATACGAGCATTCCCAGGTTCGCTTGAGACAAAAATACCAGCTTGGCGAGGGTGAACGTAACGTGCTTCAATACCGTTATTACGGAAATATTCAGCGATTAATTTTGCGTTATTATCTTCCCCTGCAGCTAGGAAAGTATCATAAAGGAAATCATTGTCTTCAATCGGAAGAGTGGCAAGATCGTTGATAGATTTAGCAATCTTCGTCATTTCTGTTGATTTGAAGCCTAGCTCATCGACCATAGCTTGGTAGCGGTTAATAATCCATTCTTGGTCAGCTTTGACATCAACCCCCTTTGTGTAGTGTTTATAGTATTTAATCAAGGCGTCTGTGACTTTGGTATCTTCATCGTTACGTTTACCTGGGGCAGAGACAACGACAAAGCGACGTTCAGGGTCAGATTTTACAATGTTTAAGACTTTTTCTAATTGTGTGGCTGAAGCAAGTGAGCTTCCACCGAATTTGATGACTTTCATAGTTACTCCAAAAATTTTAAATTACTCTACAATTATAGCAAAATTCTGACAATTTGTCACATTGTTTTTAAAAGCGAGTAAGATTTAGTCTGATTATGGTACAATAAGGGAAGAAAAGGAGGATGTCCCGTGGTAGAGGCAATTATTTTTGATATGGATGGTGTCCTTTTTGACACTGAAAAATATTATTATGATCGACGTGCAAATTTCTTAGCTCAAAAGGGAATTTCAATAGACCATTTACCCCCATCTTTCTTTATAGGTGGAAATACTAAGCAAGTTTGGGAAAATATTCTCAGAGATGACTATGATAACTGGGATGTGCCAACTTTACAAGAAGAGTATAATGCCTATAAACAAGACAACCCCTTACCCTACAAAGAATTAATCTTTCCTGATGTTTTGAAAGTCTTGAATGAAGTGAAATCTCGAGGGCTGAAAATAGGTTTGGCTTCTAGCTCAGTGAAGGCAGATATCCTTAGAGCTTTGGAGGAAAACCATTTGGATGGTTTCTTTGATGTGGTTCTTTCAGGAGAAGAATTTAAAGAGAGTAAACCCAATCCAGAGATTTATCTGACAGCATTGAAGCATTTGAACGTGGAAGCAAATCAGGCTTTGATTATCGAAGATAGCGAAAAGGGGATTGCTGCTGGAGTCGCTGCAGGTGTTGAGGTTTGGGCCATTAAAGATAATCGTTTTGGCATGGATCAAGGTGCAGCCAAAGGCTTGTTGGATAACCTTATAGATGTTTTAGATTTATTAAAATAGAAGAGACACCGAGTTGTAGAACTCGGTGTTTTGATGTATCAAATTAAAAAACTCTAAGTTTCTGTTGACCTTTAGATTGACTATGGTATACTAGAAAATAACGATGAATGATTTGATAATCAAATTATCTATTCATCAAATAAAATTGTGATAAAAATATAAAGAACATACGGTTTTCATATAGGAACTAGTTATCGGAGGAATGCAAAAAATGGCTTACGAAACAATTCTTTATAGTGTTGAAGATGGAGTAGCAACTTTAACACTTAATCGTCCAGAAGTGCAAAATGGGTTTAATATTCCAGTTTGTGATGAGATTATGGCTGCAATTGAGGAAGCTAAACAAGATGCGTCAGTAAAATTCTTGGTAATCAATGCTAATGGGAAAGTCTTTTCTGTTGGTGGTGACCTTGATCAAATGCAAAAAGCGGTTGCTGTAGATGATGTACAGTCTTTGGTTCGTATTGCTGAGCAGGTAAATGAAATTTCTTTTGCTCTTAAAAAATTGCCTAAGCCAGTCATCATGGTAGTTGATGGACCATGTGCAGGTGCTGCAGCTAACTTAGCTGTTGCTGCTGACTTTACGATTGCATCTGATAAAGCTAAATTTATCCAAGCTTTTGTAGGTGTTGGTTTGGCACCTGACGCTGGAGGTCTCTACCTTTTGACACGTTCAATCGGTATTAACCGTGCGACTCAAATTACCATGACAGGAGAGCCAGTATCAGCTGAAAAAGCTTTGAACTGGGGAATTGCCTACAAAGTTGTTGAGTCAGAAAAACTTGAAAAAACTGTGGGTCAATTGATTAAAAAACTGAACCGCTCTTCAGTGAATTCCTTTAAAGCCATTAAAGAAATGGTTTGGGAATCTGAATTTGCAGGATGGGAAAATTACGCTAAGTTGGAACTTGATTTGCAAAAATCTCTTGCCTTCACTGAGGACTTCAAAGAAGGGGTACGTGCTTATAGTGAGCGTCGTCGACCTAAATTCCAAGGGAAATAACCACCTTTTCTAAAAGAAAAACTAAAGTTTTTTAATCGGGCTTGCGTATTTAGTTTGAGTCTGATATAATTTGAAAGTCAAAGTTTTTATTGAAAGGAGTCTGGTGTGAATTACGACAAAATTGATGGCTATCTTGTTGATATTTTTAATAACGTAGTTATTATCGAAGAAGCAAGTTTAAAGAATTCAAAATTTAACGATGTTTCCCTCAAGGAAATGCATACCATTGATGTGATCGGTACACATCCAGATACGACACCAAGTGCAGTAGCTAAAGAACTCATGCTAACTCTTGGTACTGTAACAACTTCTCTCAATAAACTTGAAAAGAAAGGTTATATTGTCCGTACGCGTTCATCAGTTGACCGTCGTGTGGTCCATTTATCGCTTTCTAAAAAGGGTCGTTTGGTATATCGTCTTCACCGTCGTTTTCATAAATCAATGGTGATGAGGATTACGGAAGGCTTTAACGACGAGGAATTGAAGGTTATGAGCAAGGGATTGGAAAATCTCCACGCCTTTCTTGAGGAGTTGAAATAATGGCATTTGCAAAAATTAGTCAGGTTGCCCATTATGCACCTGCTCAGGTCGTGACTAATGATGACCTATCAAAAATCATGGATACTAGCGACGAGTGGATTCGCTCACGCACAGGTATTCAGGAACGTCGCATCTCATTGAATGAGAACACGAGTGATTTAGCTACCAATGTTGCCCATCAGCTATTAGAAAAATCAGGATTATCGCCTGAGGAGCTAGACTTTGTTTTAGTTGCAACGATTTCTCCGGATAGCTCTATGCCGTCAGTAGCGGCTCGAGTTCAAGGAGTAATTGGTGCAGTCAATGCTTTTGCTTTTGATATTACTGCAGCATGTAGTGGTTTCGTCTTTGCTCTGGCAACAGCAGAAAAATTGATTAAGTCAGGTGTCTACAAAAAAGGTTTAGTTATTGGTGCTGAAGTCCTTTCTAAAACTTTAGACTGGTCTGACCGTACAACAGCTGTCCTCTTTGGAGATGGTGCTGGCGGAGTCCTTTTGGAAGAAACTGAAGAAGAACATTTCTTCGGAGAATCTTTAAATACCGATGGTAGCAAGGGTGGTCTTGAGTCAGGAGCCTCTGCAGTTATCTCGCCTTATTCAGATGAGTCTGGTCAGCCTAATCCCTATATGCAAATGGATGGGAAAGCAATCTTTGATTTTGCCGTTAAGACAGTTTCAAAGAGCATTAAGGCTTTGGTTGAAGAAAAAGGTGAACCTGATTACTTCCTTCTTCATCAAGCTAATATTCGTATTTTGGATATTATGGCTAAGAAAATCAATGTTAGTCGTGATAAATTCTTGGCAAACATGATGTCTTACGGTAATACCAGTGCGGCAAGTATCCCGATTTTGCTTTCTGAATACGTGGCAAATGGGACCTTAAAATTAGACAGCGGTCAAACAATTCTTTTATCAGGTTTTGGTGGGGGTTTGACATGGGGCAGTCTTATTGTTAAAATCTAGTTATATAAATTATGCACCAGCATAGATTATAAGAATATATTTATCTTAAAGGAGAAATTAAAATGGCAGTATTTGAAAAAGTACAAGAAATCATCGTTGAAGAACTTGGGAAAGATGCAGAAGAAGTAAAAGTAGAAACTACTTTTGACGAACTTGACGCTGACTCACTTGACGTGTTCCAAGTTATCTCAGAAATCGAAGATGAATTCGATATCCAAATCGAAACTGAAGAAGGTCTTAACACTGTTGGTGACCTTGTTGCTTACGTAGAAGAAAAAACTAAATAAGCAGGACATAGAGAATATTCTTATTGGGGATATTCTCCTTTGTTTATACAATTACTTTGATTATTAAACTATTTATTTGATTAGAAAATCGAAAAAAGGTGAAAAATGAAATCTCGTATTACAGAACTGTTAGGAATTAAATATCCAATCTTCCAAGGTGGTATGGCCTGGGTTGCTGATGGCGACTTGGCTGGAGCCGTTTCAAATGCTGGTGGACTCGGAATTATTGGTGGTGGTAATGCCCCTAAAGAAGTGGTAAAAGCTAATATTGATAGAGTAAAACAAATCACTGACAAACCATTCGGTGTTAATATCATGCTTTTGTCACCATTTGCAGATGACATCGTCGACCTCGTTATTGAAGAAGGCGTTAAGGTTGTTACAACAGGTGCCGGAAACCCAAGTAAATATATGGAGCGTTTCCACGAAGCTGGAATTACAGTAATCCCAGTTATTCCATCGGTAGCACTTGCTAAACGTATGGAAAAACTTGGAGCGGATGCTGTTGTCGCAGAAGGTATGGAAGCTGGTGGTCACATCGGTAAATTGACAACTATGGCACTTGTTCGCCAAGTTGCTGATGCGGTATCTATCCCAGTTATTGGTGCTGGTGGTGTTGCTGATGGACGTGGTATGGCTGCTGTTCTTATGCTTGGAGCAGAAGCTGTTCAGGTTGGTACGCGTTTCGCTGTTGCTAAGGAATCTAATGCACACCAAAACTTCAAAGATAAGATTTTGAAGGCTAAAGATATTGATACTGTTATTTCAGCCTCAGTTGTTGGACACCCAGTTCGTGCGATTAAGAATAAATTGGCTACAGAATATAACCAAGCTGAAAAAGATTTCTTGGCTGGTAAGAAGACTCAAGAGGAAATTGAAGAGCTTGGTGCGGGTGCCCTTCGTAACGCTGTTGTTGATGGAGATGTGGAGTATGGTTCAGTTATGGCTGGACAAATTGCAGGTCTTGTTCGTAAAGAAGAAACATGTGCAGAAATCTTGGAAGACCTTTACACAGGTGCTGCCAAGGTGATTAAAGAAGAAGCTGCTCGTTGGGCAGATGTAAACGTCTAAAAACGTCGAAAGGATTAGGATAGTGACAAAACGTGCGTTCTTATTTGCTGGTCAAGGGGCTCAGAAATTGGGCATGGCGAGCGATTTGTATGCGACTTATCCCGTTGTCAAAGAGACATTTGATACGGCTAGTCGTATTCTAGGTTATGATTTGCGTGAATTGATTGATTCTAACGAAGAAAAACTTAATCAGACACGCTATACTCAACCAGCTATTTTGACAACGTCAGTAGCCATTTATCGCCTTTTGGCAGAAAATGGTATCACTCCTGATATTGTTGCCGGTCTCTCTTTGGGTGAATATTCTGCCCTAGTTGCGGCTGGAGCACTCTCATTTGAGGATGCGGTAGCCTTGGTTGCTAAACGTGGAGAATTCATGGAAACAGCTGCTCCTGCTGGAAGTGGGAAAATGGTTGCAGTCATGAATACAGATCCAAGTTTGATTGAAGAAATCTGTCAAAAAGCATCTGAGAAGGGTGTAGTAACGCCTGCTAACTATAATACTCCAGCACAAATTGTTATTGGTGGTGAAGTTGAGGCTGTTGATTATGCTGTGGAATTGCTTAAAGAAGCTGGTGCTAAACGTCTGATTCCTCTTAATGTTTCAGGACCATTCCATACAGCTTTACTTGAATCAGCTAGTCAAAAATTGGTAGCAGAACTTGAGAAAGTGTCATTCAATGACTTTACGCTTCCTTTAGTAGGTAATACTGAGGCTCAACTCATGAAGTCAGAAGACGTCAAAGCACTTTTGGCTCGTCAGGTGATGGAACCTGTACGTTTTTATGATTCGATTGCCACTATCCAAGAATTTGGTGTAGATGAAGTGATTGAGATTGGTCCAGGAAAAGTCTTGTCAGGTTTCTTGAAGAAAATTGATAAAACCCTACCAACTCAAAATGTTGAAGATCAAGCTAGTCTTGATGCCCTTCTTAATGCTTAAAACGAGGTAAACATGGAACTTAAGAATAAAAATGTTTTTGTAACAGGTTCAACACGTGGAATTGGATTAGCTGTGGCACACAAATTTGCTAGTCTTGGTGCCAACGTTGTCCTAAATGGACGTTCTGAGATTTCTGAGGACTTGCTTGCACAGTTTGCAGATTATGGTGTAACTGTTGTTGGTATCTCAGGTGATATTTCTAATGGCGAAGATGCTAAACGTATGGTTGCTGAAGCTATTGAAAAGCTTGGTAGTGTTGACGTGCTAGTTAATAATGCTGGTATCACTAACGATAAGTTGATGTTGAAGATGACTGAAGAAGATTTTGAACGTGTCTTGAAAATCAACTTGACTGGTGCCTTCAATATGACACAAGCTGTCTTGAAACCAATGTCTAAGGCGCGTCAAGGTGCCATCATCAATATGTCATCTGTTGTAGGTCTCATGGGGAATATTGGTCAAGCTAACTATGCGGCTTCAAAAGCTGGTTTGATTGGCTTCACTAAATCAGTAGCGCGTGAAGTTGCAGCCCGTGGTGTCCGTGTCAATGCTATCGCTCCTGGTTTCATTGAATCAGATATGACTGACGCTATTCCAGAGAAAATGAAAGATGCTATGATTGCTCAAGTACCAATGAAACGTATTGGTCAAGCAGAAGAAGTGGCTGAAGTTGCAGCATTCTTGGCTAGTCAAGAATATCTCACAGGTCAAACCATCGCTATTGATGGTGGTATGACCATGCAATAATTGATTTTCAATATCAAAAAATCATTTATAAGAATATCCATCCGACAAAAGGAGAATATATATGTCTACAAATCGTGTTGTTGTTACAGGTTACGGCGTAACCTCACCAATCGGTAATACACCAGAAGAATTTTGGAACAGTCTTCATGACGGTAAAATCGGTATTAAACCAATTACTAAGTTCGATGCTTCTGAAATTCCTGTCTTTAACGCTGGTGAAATCCAAGATTTCCCGTTCGATAAATACTTTGTGAAAAAAGATACTAACCGTATGGACACTTACTCACTTTATGCGATTTATGCTGCTATGGAAGCTCTTGAAAATTCAGGACTTAACATGGAAGAAGAAGATCGTGATCGTGTAGGTGTTATCGTGTCATCTGGTATCGGTGGTCTCCAAGAACTTGAAGATCAAATCATCCGTATGCACGAACGTGGTATGAAACGTATCAAACCAATGTTTATCCCTAAAGCACTCTCAAACATGGGTGCTGGTAACATTGCTCTTAAAATTGGTGCTCAAGGGGTGTGTAAATCAGTGACGACTGCTTGTGCGTCTGCCAATGATGCAATCGGTGAGGCCTTCCGTGAAATTAAATTCGGTTTGCATGATGTTGTCTTGGCTGGTGGTGCTGAAGCTTCAATCACTAAGATTGGTATCGGTGGTTTTAATGCTCTTACAGCACTTTCAACAACAGAGGATCCAGAGCGTTCATCAATTCCATTTGATAAAGACCGTAATGGTTTTGTTATGGGTGAAGGTGCAGGGGTTCTCGTTATCGAAAGCTTGGAACATGCTCAAAAACGTGGTGCTAACATCTTGGCTGAGATTGTTGGTTACGGATCAAACTGTGATGCCTACCACATGACAACACCAACTCCAGACGGTTCTGGTGCTGCTAAAGCAATTAAATTGGCTATCAATGAAGCTGGTATCAAACCTGAAGATGTTGATTATGTTAATGCTCACGGGACATCAACACCTGCCAATGAAAAAGGTGAAAGTGGTGCCATTGTTTCTGTACTTGGTAAAGATGTTCCAGTTTCATCTACTAAATCATTTACAGGTCACTTGCTAGGTGCTGCTGGTGCGGTTGAGGCTATTGCAACAATCGAAGCTATTCGTCATAGCTATGTACCGAAAACTGCTGGTACAAAAGAATTGTCTGACTACATCGAAGCTAATGTTGTTTATGGTGAAGGTCAAGAAGCTGATATTGAGTACGCAATTTCAAATACTTTCGGTTTTGGTGGACACAATGCTGTTCTTGCCTTTAAACGTTGGGAGGCTTAATTCATGAATATTTCTGAAATCAAAGATTTGTTGGCTCAATTTGATGCATCAACTTTGCGTGAATTTTCATACAAAAACAATGGTGAAGAATTGAACTTGAGCAAAAATCAAACAAGTTCAGTAACAGCTGCCCCAGTAGCTCCTACAGTTGAAGTAGTTGCGCCAGCTCCTCAGGCTCCGGTTGCTTCAGTAGCAGCACCTGCTGCTGTTGAAACTCCAGCAACACCAGTTGAAGAAGCTTCTGCACCAGCTCAAGCTGCTGAAGGAGAAGTGGTTGAAAGTCCACTTGTCGGTGTGGCTTACTTGTCTCCATCACCTGAAAAACCAGCCTTTGTTTCTGTTGGTGACACTGTTAAGAAAGGTCAAACTCTTCTTATCGTTGAAGCGATGAAGGTTATGAATGAGGTACCGGCACCTAAAGATGGTGTTATTACTGAAATCTTGGTAGCGAATGAAGAAGTTGTTGACTACGGAAAAGGATTGGTACGCATCAAATGACAATTGATATTAACGCTATTCGTGAAGCTTTACCACACCGTTATCCAATGCTTTTGGTTGACCGTGTGCTAGAAGTTTCAGAAGACGAAATCACAGCAATTAAAAATGTAACGATCAATGAACCTTTCTTTAATGGACATTTTCCTCAATACCCAGTTATGCCTGGCGTTCTTATCATGGAAGCTCTTGCGCAAACAGCTGGTGTTCTTGAATTGTCTAAACCTGAAAATAAGGGCAAATTAGTCTTTTATGCAGGTATGGATAAGGTTAAATTTAAGAAACAAGTAGTTCCTGGGGATCAACTTGTTATGACAGCTAAGTTTGTTAAACGTCGTGGAACAATTGCTGTTGTCGAAGCTAAGGCTGAAGTCGATGGAAAACTTGCTGCATCAGGTACTTTGACTTTTGCTATTGGAAGCTAATGTTTTGTGAAAATCCTTCTGGCGACAGTCGGAAAGGATTTTTCTTTAGACATTGGTCTATCACATAGAAAGGAAATCAACACAGACTATCGAAAAATGTCTGATGTTATCTTGTTTTATGTTTAAAAAATTATTGATTGCCAATCGTGGTGAAATTGCAGTGCGTATTATCCGTGCAGCGCGTGAATTGGGTATCCAAACGGTTGCTATTTATTCTGAAGCGGATAAGGATTCTCTCCATACTATGCTCGCGGATGAAGCTATTTGTATTGGGCCTGCAAAATCAACGGATTCTTATTTGAATATGAATCGTGTCCTATCAGCTGCTATTGTGACTGAGGCTCAAGCTATTCACCCAGGGTTTGGTTTCTTGAGTGAAAACTCTAAATTTGCCACTCTCTGTGAAGAAATGAACATCAAGTTTATTGGTCCTTCAGGCGAAGTCATGGACAAGATGGGTGACAAAATCAATGCCCGTGCTGAAATGATTAAGGCTAATGTCCCTGTAATTCCTGGTTCAGATGGTGAAGTCTTTACAGCTGAGGAGGCTTTGGAAGTTGCCAACCGTCTTGGTTACCCAGTGATGCTTAAGGCTTCTGCTGGTGGTGGCGGTAAGGGGATTCGTAAGGTTAACACTGAAGAAGAGTTAGCTCCCGCTTTCGAATCTGCGTCACAAGAAGCTAAAGCAGCCTTTGGTAATGGGGCGATGTATATTGAAAAAGTTATTTACCCAGCTCGTCATATCGAGGTTCAAATTTTGGGAGATAGCTACGGTAACATTGTTCACCTAGGTGAGCGTGATTGCTCTCTTCAACGTAATAACCAAAAGGTCTTGGAAGAATCACCTTCAGTTGCTATTGGTAAGACTCTTCGTCACGAAATTGGTTCAGCGGCCGTCCGTGCTGCTAAGGCTGTTAATTATGAAAATGCGGGTACTATTGAGTTTCTTCTTGATGAAAAAACAGGTCAGTTCTATTTCATGGAAATGAATACCCGTGTTCAGGTTGAGCACCCAGTTACAGAATTTGTAAGTGGTGTGGATATTGTTAAAGAACAAATCCGTATTGCCGCAGGTGAAAAACTCTCTGTGACCCAAGATGATATTGAAATCAAGGGACATGCTATTGAGTGTCGTATCAATGCAGAAAATCCTAAGTTCAACTTTGCACCTAGTCCAGGGAAAATTAGCAATCTCTACCTACCTAGTGGTGGTGTTGGTCTTCGTGTAGACAGTGCAGTTTATCCTGGCTATACTATTCCACCTTACTATGATTCAATGATTGCCAAAATCATTGTTCATGGAGAGAATCGATTTGAGGCACTCATGAAGATGCAACGTGCCCTTTACGAGCTCGAAATCGATGGTGTTGTGACTAATGCTGACTTCCAGTTGGATTTGATTTCAGATCGTAGCGTTATCGCTGGGGATTATGATACTTCCTTCTTGATGGAGACTTTCCTACCAGATTATCAGAATCGTGAGGAATAAAGTTTATGGGATTATTTGATCGAAAAGAAAAGTATATCCGTATCAATCCTAACCGTTCTGTACGTAATGGGATTGATCACCAAGTGCCAGAAGTTCCAGATGAACTTTTTGCCAAATGTCCTGGTTGTAAACAAGCTATTTATCAAAAGGACTTGGGACAAGCTAAAATCTGTCCAAATTGTTCTTATACCTTCCGTATTTCCGCTAAAGAACGTCTCGATTTAACGGTTGATGAGGGATCATTCCAAGAACTTTTTACAGGTATTAAAACTGAAAATCCATTGAATTTCCCAGGTTATATGGAGAAATTAGCAGCGACTAAGGAAAAAACAGGTCTTGATGAAGCTGTTGTAACTGGCGTTGCAACTATCAAGGGACAAAGAACAGCCTTGGCTATTATGGATTCTAACTTTATCATGGCTTCAATGGGAACTGTTGTTGGTGAAAAAATCACCCAGCTCTTTGAACATGCGATTGAAGAAAAACTTCCAGTTGTTATTTTTACAGCATCTGGTGGTGCTCGTATGCAAGAAGGTATTATGAGTTTGATGCAAATGGCTAAGATTTCAGCAGCCGTAAAACGTCATTCTAATGCTGGCTTGTTGTATCTGACTGTCTTGACAGATCCAACCACTGGTGGGGTTACAGCAAGTTTCGCTATGGAAGGTGACATTATCTTGGCTGAGCCACAAACCTTGATTGGTTTCGCAGGTCGTCGTGTCATTGAAAACACAGTTCGCGAAACTTTGCCAGATGATTTCCAAAAGGCTGAGTTCCTTCAAGAACATGGTTTTGTTGATGCCATTGTTAAACGTACAGAGTTGGCTGATACCATTGCCACACTCTTATCATTCCATGGAGGTGTTCAATGAGCGACGTAGCACGTATTTTAAAAGAAGCGCGTGACCAAGGCCGTTTAACTGCTTTGGACTTTGCCCAAGGAATCTTCGATGATTTTATCGAACTTCATGGCGACCGTAATTTCCGTGACGATGGTGCCATTATTGGTGGTATTGGTCGTTTAAATGGCCAAGCGGTTACTGTAGTGGGTATCCAAAAAGGTAGAAACCTACAAGATAATCTTAACCGTAACTTTGGGCAACCTCATCCAGAGGGCTATCGTAAGGCTCTTCGCCTCATGAAACAGGCTGAAAAGTTTGGTCGTCCAGTCGTTACCTTTATCAATACTGCAGGTGCTTATCCTGGTGTTGGGGCAGAGGAACGTGGCCAAGGCGAGGCAATTGCGCGTAACCTTATGGAAATGAGTGATCTTAAGGTGCCAATTATTGCCATCATCATTGGTGAAGGTGGTTCGGGAGGAGCTCTTGCCTTGGCAGTAGCCGATAAGGTTTGGATGCTTGAAAATACCATCTACTCTATCTTGAGTCCAGAAGGATTTGCGACTATTCTCTGGAAAGATGGCTCACGTTCAGAAGAGGCAGCAGAGTTGATGAAGATTACATCAGGCGAGTTGCTTAATATGGGAATCGTTGATAAGGTGATCCCAGAACGTGGTTACTTTACAAGTGAAATTATAGAAGCAATTAAGACAGCAATCGTAGATGAGTTGGCAGAATTAAGCCAATTATCAACAGAGAACTTGCTTGAAGCGCGTTATCAACGTTTTAGAAAATACTAAAAAAACATTGGGATATATCCCAATGTTTTTTAAACGGTATGGCGTTCGAAGGCTTGGTCTGAGATACCTTGTTCAAGGATAAGTTTAGCCCATTCCTTAGCTGAATGAAGACTGTGATCCTTGTAGTTACCACATGATTCAATGGTAGTTCCTGGAACATCTTCCCATGTAATCTCGTTAGCAATAGCTTCAAGACTAGATTTGATAACTTTAGCAATTTCTGTTGGATCTTGTTTACCCCACATAATCATATGGAAGCCTGTACGGCAACCAAATGGTGAGCAATCAATAAGTCCATCGATACGTTGACGGATCAATTTAGCGAGTAGGTGTTCGATAGTGTGAAGACCACCTGTGTCAATACTATTTTCATTAGGTTGAATCAAACGGATATCAAAGTTTGTGATGATATCTCCTTTAGGTCCAACTTCCTCTGAAATAAGGCGCACATACGGTGCTTTTACAATGGTATGATCAAGTTCAAAACTTTCAACAGTAACGTCTTTTGGCATGGTAATACCTCCCTATTCTAATAGAGTTATGATACCACAAAATCAGTTTAAAGTTCTAGTATTTATTTGAGAATTCGCTATAATTATGATACACTAGAAGACGGTTTTCTTTAGGGAAACCTTAGAAAAGTTGAGGTAAAGACATGATAAACATGATAATTTTAGTTGTCTTTGCACTCATTGGTTTAGTCGTTGGATATTTAGCAATTTCTATTAAACTTAGCAAAGCTAAGGAACAAGCAGAAACTACCTTGCTAAAGGCAGAACAAGACGCTGTGAACCTTCGTAGCCAGGCGGAACATGATGCAGATCATCTGCGTGTGACTGCTGAACGCGAAAGTAAGGCTCAACGTAAAGAGTTCTTGTTAGAAGCAAAAGAGGAAGCTAGAAAATATCGAGAAGATATTGAAAAAGAATTCAAATCTGAGCGTCAAGAGCTTAAACAAATGGAAAATCGTTTAACAGAACGTGCCACTAGCCTTGATCGTAAGGATGAAAATCTATCAAGTAAAGAACTTGCCCTCGAGAAGAAAGAGCAGAGTCTTGCTGACAAATCTAAACATCTTAATGAGCGTGAAGAGAATGTGACTCAGTTGGAGGCTGAGAAGCAAGCTGAACTTGAACGTGTTGGTCAGATGACCATTGCAGAAGCGCGTGAGGTAATCTTAACGGAGACTGAGAATAATCTGACTCATGAGATTGCAACACGTATCAAAGATGCAGAAGCACAGGTTAAAGATACTGTTGATAAGAAGGCCAAAAACGTGTTGGCGCAAGCTATGCAACGCTTGGCTGGAGATTATGTTACTGAACAAACAGTAACTACTGTTCACCTTCCAGATGACAATATGAAAGGTCGTATCATTGGACGTGAGGGGCGTAACATCCGTACGCTTGAAAGTCTAACAGGTATTGACGTTATTATTGACGATACTCCAGAAGTAGTTGTCCTTTCTGGTTTCGATCCCGTTCGTCGTGAAATTGCACGTATGACTCTCGAAGCCTTGATTAAGGATGGACGCATCCATCCAGCTCGTATTGAAGAGTTGGTTGAGAAGAGCCGTCAGGAAATGGATAACCGTATCCGTGAGTATGGTGAGGAAGCAGCCTACGAAATTGGCGCTATGAATCTTCACCCTGACTTGATCAAGATTATGGGACGCTTGCAGTTCCGTACGTCGTATGGTCAAAACGTACTTCGTCACTCAGTTGAAGTTGGTAAACTAGCAGGTATCATGGCTGGTGAATTGGGTGAGAATGTTGCCCTCGCTCGTCGTGCTGGTTTCCTTCACGATATGGGGAAAGCCATTGACAAAGAAGTCGAAGGTAGCCACGTAGAGATTGGTGCTGAGTTTGCACGTAAGTACAAAGAACATCCAGTTGTGGTTAACGCTATTGCCAGCCACCATGGCGATGTAGAACCTGAGAGTGTCATTGCAGTTATTGTAGCTGCAGCAGATGCTTTGAGTTCGGCTCGTCCAGGGGCTCGTAATGAATCTGTTGAGAATTACGTCAAACGCCTCCGAGATTTGGAAGAAATTGCATCAAGCTTTGACGGTGTTCAAACAAGCTTCGCCCTTCAAGCTGGTCGTGAGATTCGTATTATGGTTCATCCAAACAAAATCTCAGATGATGAAGTTACGATCTTGTCTCACAAGGTACGTGAACAAATTGAGAAGAATTTGGATTACCCAGGAAATATTAAGGTTACAGTCATTCGTGAATTCCGTGCGGTTGACTATGCCAAATAAGATAAGAGAGCCGAAAGGCTTTTTTATTTTGCACTTGATAATGAAAGTTTTTTTTGAAAATGTAAGAACTTTCTTATCAAATTGCGTCATTTTGGCAGATTAGTGTTTTATAATGAAATATTTTGATTTTTTTTGACTGTTTTTAGTTGACAGTTATTAAAAATTTAGTATAATAGACTTTGTAAACGATTACAGAAGGAGAGATTATGCTAAAGTCTGAACGTAAGCAGATTATCTTGTCTCAGTTGAAACAAGATGGTTTTGTCACTTTGGAAAACCTAACTGTTTTGTTAAGTGATACTTCCGAGTCGACGATTCGTCGCGACTTGGACGAGTTAGCGGCAGATGGCCAACTTAAGCGTGTTCATGGTGGTGCTGAAAGCATTCATGGTCTAAAGGAAGAAATTGCCAATAGTCAAAAAGCTATTAGAAACGTTAAAGAAAAGGCTCAGTTAGCTGGTTATGCTGCCGATTTGATTAAGGAAGGTGATGTCGTCTTTCTTGAGGCTAGTACAACAAATGAACTTTTGATTCCACATTTGGCCAATCGTCAGGTAACGGTTGTGACTAATTCTATCCATCATGCGGTTAAGTTGGTAGATCTTGGTGTTAGCACTAGGATTGTTGGAGGAAAGGTTAAACATTCAACGGATGCCTCTATTGGAAGTACTGCTCAAGAGCAAATCAGACAACTGAATTTTGATTGTGCTTTCATTGGTGCTAATGGCGTTGATGCTAATTATTTCACCACACCAGACATGGAAGAGGCAGTTATCAAACGGACGGTTATAGCTAATGCGCAAAAAGCCTATGTTCTAGCTGATGCCTCTAAACTTGGTCAGATTACCTATGCTAAGGTAGCCGAGGTCGAGAAAGTAACCATAATTACAAACGCTTCGGAAGAAGAGCTCCTACAAGAATTAAAAGAGAAAACGAGGGTTATTGAAGTATGATTTATACTGTAACGCTGAATCCATCAATCGACTTCATTGTTCGTATCGATAAAGTAGAGATTGGTGAAGTTAACCGTATGGAGAGTGATGATAAGTTCGCTGGCGGTAAGGGTATTAATGTTAGTCGTATTTTGCAACGTTTAGGTGTTGATAATACTGCAACGGGCTTCATCGGTGGTTTTACAGGACGTTTTGTGACAGATGGTTTGGATGCAGAGGGCATTAAAACCAAGTTTGTAGCTGTGGATCAAGACACACGTATTAATGTTAAAATCAAGGCTGACCAAGAAACTGAAATTAACGGTGCAGGACCTGTCATTAATGAGTACCAATTGGCTGAATTGGAAGCAGTTCTTTCAAGTGTAAGTGCCGATGATGTGGTTGTTTTTGCTGGATCAGCACCAAGCAATCTTGGGAACAAGGTCTACAACAAATTGATTCCACTAGTGCGTGAAACAGGTGCACAGGTTGTCTGTGACTTTGAAGGTCAAACCTTGCTTGATTCCTTAGCTTACCAACCACTCTTGGTTAAACCAAATAACCATGAGTTAGAAGCTATTTTCAATGTCAAACTTAATGGTTTGGCTGATGTTGAAAAATATGCGCGTGAAATCCTTGCTAAGGGTGCACAGAACGTTATCATCTCAATGGCAGGTGATGGAGCTCTGCTTGTCACACCAGAGGCTGCTTACTTTGCTAAACCAATCAAGGGAACAGTTAAAAACTCTGTTGGTGCGGGTGACTCGATGGTTGCTGGTTTCACTGGTGAGTTTGTAAAATCAGGTGATCCGATTGAGGCTCTCAAGTGGGGAGTAGCGTGTGGAACATCTACAGCCTTCTCAGATGACTTAGCGACAATTGAATTTATTAAAGAAACATACAATAAAGTAGAGGTAGAAAAACTATGAAAATTCAGGATTTACTGAACAAAAAAGTAATGTTGCTTGACCTTCAAGCAACTACAAAAGAAGCTGCTATCGATGAAATGATTAACAGCTTGGTTGACAATGGTGTTGTGACTGACTTTGATGTTTTCAAAGCAGGTATTATGGCTCGTGAAGCACAAACATCAACTGGTTTGGGTGATGGAATCGCTATGCCGCACAGCAAAAATGCTGCAGTAAAAGAAGCAACAGTACTTTTTGCTAAATCTAATAAAGGTGTAGATTACGAATCACTTGATGGTCAACCTACAGACCTCTTCTTTATGATTGCTGCTCCAGAGGGAGCAAATGACACTCACTTGGCAGCCCTTGCTGAGTTGTCAAAATACCTTATGCAAGATGGTTTTGCAGATCGTTTGCGTAAGGTGACTTCTCCAGATGAAGTGATTGCTGCTTTCAATACGGGTGAAGAAGAAGCACAAGCTGAGGAAGCTAAGAAAGCACAAGCTGTTAAAGAAGCAGCTTCAAGCGATAAACCACTTATCGTAGCTGTAACAGCTTGTACAACTGGTATTGCTCACACTTACATGGCTGAAGAATCACTCATTAAAACAGGTGAAGAAATGGGTGTCAATGTTCGTGTTGAAACTAACGGTGCTTCAGGTGTCGGAACACCTTTGACTGCTGAAGAAATCAGTAAGGCTGTAGGTGTTATCGTAGCAGCAGACAAGGCAGTTGAAACAGCACGTTTCGATGGTAAAAAATTGCTTTCTAAACCAGTCGCTGCAGGTATTCGTCAACCTCAAGAATTAATCCAAAACATCTTGGATGGAAAAGCTGAAGTCTTCCACGCTGAAAATGCTGGAGCTGTTCAAGAATCAAGTGAGAAATTGAGCCTTGGTGGTGCCTTCTATAAACACTTGATGAGTGGGGTATCACAAATGCTTCCATTCGTTATCGGTGGTGGTATCATGATTGCGCTTGCCTTCTTGCTTGACCAAATCATGGGTGTTCCTAAAGATCAATTGTCACAACTTGGTTCTTACCATGAAATTGCTGCTCAATTCAAGGCAATTGGTGGCGCTGCCTTTGGCTTCATGCTTCCAGTACTTGCAGGTTACATTGCTTACTCTATCGCTGAAAAACCAGGTTTGGTATCAGGTTTCGTAGCTGGTGCTATTGCTTCAAGTGGTGCAGCCTTTGGTGGTGTTCCATTTGCTTCAGGTGGTAAAGCAACCCTTGCCCTTGCTGGCGTATCTTCAGGTTTCCTTGGAGCTCTTGTTGGTGGTTTCCTTGCAGGTGGTGTTATCCTTGTTCTTCGTAAACTCTTGGCAGGTATTCCACGTGCCCTTGAAGGAATCCGTTCTATCTTGCTCTTGCCACTTCTTGGTGTATTTGCCACTGGTTTCTTGATGTTGGCAGTAAATATCCCAATGGCAGCCATTAATACTGGTCTTAATAACTTCTTGTCAAGCTTGTCAGGAAGCTCAGCCGTACTACTTGGTCTCCTTGTTGGTGGTATGATGGCAGTGGATATGGGTGGACCAGTCAACAAAGCAGCTTATGTCTTTGGTACAGGTACTCTCGCAGCAACAGTAACTTCAGGTGGTTCAGTTGTTATGGCAGCAGTTATGGCAGCTGGTATGGTTCCTCCGTTGGCAGTATTTGTAGCAACACTCTTGTTTAAAGATAAATTCACTGAAGAAGAACGCAACTCTGGTTTGACAAACATTGTTATGGGACTTTCATTCATCACTGAAGGTGCGATCCCATTTGGTGCAGCTGACCCAGCACGCGCTATCCCAAGCTTTATCGTCGGTTCAGCTCTTACAGGTGCTCTTGTAGGTATGGCAGGAATCAAATTGATGGCACCACACGGAGGTATCTTCGTTATTGCCCTCACATCAAATGCCCTTCTCTACCTTCTCTTCATCTTGATTGGTGCTGTGGTATCAGGTATCCTCTTCGGATTCCTCCGCAAACCACTTGATAAATAAGATATGACAAAACAATCTCGTTGTGACGGGATTGTTTTTGTGTCGTAGCAGATTTTTGTCAGGGTACCTATTTTATGATAAAGTATAGGCAGAAATGGCTTATCTAGTAGCTAATACGCTGTATAAAGAAACATAAGAGGTAAAATATGGTAAAAGAATACGATTATATTGTCATTGGTGGTGGTTCTGGTGGTATTGCCAGTGCCAATCGTGCTGCCATGCATGGTGCTAAGGTTATTCTCTTTGAAGGAAAAGAGGTCGGTGGTACCTGTGTCAATGTAGGTTGTGTGCCTAAAAAGGTCATGTGGTATGGTGCTCAGGTTGCCGAAACCCTTCACCGTTATGCAGGTGAGTACGGTTTTGATGTGACGATTAATAAGTTTGATTTTGCAACGCTTAAGGCCAATCGTCAGGCTTATATTGACCGTATCCATGGTTCTTATGAGCGTGGTTTTGATAACAATGGCGTTGAACGTGTATACGAGTATGCAAGATTTGTTGACCCTCATACGGTTGAAGTAGCGGGTGAGCGTTATACAGCACCCAATATCCTTATTGCGACTGGTGGTCACGCCCTTTATCCAAACATTCCAGGTAGTGAATATGGGATTACCTCCGATGGTTTCTTTGAGCTAGATGAGGTGCCAAAACGTACAGCTGTCATTGGTGCTGGCTACATCGCTGTTGAGGTTGCTGGTGTTCTCAACGCTCTTGGAAGTGACACACACCTCTTTGTGCGTAAAGATCGTCCATTGCGTACCTTTGATAAGGATATCGTTGATGTTTTAGTTGATGAAATGGCTAAATCTGGTCCAACCCTCCATACGCATGCTAATGCGACAGAGGTAGTGAAGAATGCAGATGATTCCTTAACCATTAGTTTTGATAATGGAGAGACGATTACAGTTGATTGCTTAATCTGGGCTATTGGACGCGCAGCCAACACTTCTGGTTTTGGTCTTGAAAAGACAGGTGTTAAATTGACTGAAAAAGGAACAATCTATTCGGATGAGTTTGAAAATACATCTGTTCCTGGAATCTATGCCCTTGGCGATGTGACTGGTAAACTTGATTTGACACCAGTTGCAGTCAAGGCTGGACGTCAATTGTCAGAGCGACTCTTCAACAATAAAGCTGATGCTAAGCTTGATTACACTGATGTAGCCACCGTGGTCTTTAGCCATCCAGTTATTGGTTCTGTTGGCTTGACTGAAGAAAAAGCAATCGCTAAGTATGGTGCAGAGAATATTAAGGTTTATAAATCTAGTTTCACACCAATGTATACGGCCCTTGGAGACAATCGTCAGCCTTCAACCATGAAATTAGTAACGCTTGGTGAGGATGAAAAAATCATCGGTCTTCACGGTATTGGCTATGGTGTTGATGAGATGATTCAAGGTTTCTCTGTGGCTATTAAGATGGGAGCAACTAAGGCTGATTTTGATAATACGGTTGCCATTCATCCAACAGGCTCAGAGGAATTTGTAACGATGCGATAGAAAAGTGAAGTCTGTTAACTGCGAGTTTCAGACTTTTCTTTGTGTCTGAATGGCTTCAATTGAAAGTAATCGCAAGGGATTCCCTTGCGAATTTCCATAGCCTTTTTGGCCATGGAAACCATTCATCCAACAGGTTCAGAAGAATTTGTAACGATGCGATAGAAAAGTGAAGTCTGTTAACTGAGAGTTTCAGACTTTTCTTTGTGTTCAAATAGCAGCCTACACTTTGTGTAAAGCTATAGACTGTCTAAATAAAAAAGGCCTTCAGGCCTTATTTTATTTAATTAAGTAGTTTCTTACTTCTGAGATAAAGTAAAGAGATCCAGTGACAACAAATAAGTCATCAGGATTTGCTGATTCAGCTTGTGCTAGCCAGTCTCTATAGTCGGCTACACGTTTGAAGTCTTTGGGATAGTCATTCAAGGGCAGTGCCTCAAAAAAGTCAAAGCTGGTTACCGTTATATCATAATCTTTCAATTCCTCTAGTAAGTCTGCCAAAGGCTTTCGTCTAAGTCCTGCAAAGAGGATGTGTACCCTACGATTAGCGAAGTTATCTTTTAGTACCTGCTTTAAGCTGGCAATTCCTTGAGGATTATGAGCACCATCTAGATAAATGTTATTTCCTATCCACTCACTACGACCAGGCCAATGCGTCTCTTCAATCCCCTCTTGGATGCTCTTATCGGTAATCTTAGAAAATGTTTGAGCTAGGATATGGGCAGCAGTGACAGCTAGCCCAGCATTGTTTTCTTGATGCTGCCCTAACATTGGAAGTTTAAGATTTGGACTTTCCCAATGGTCATAAGAAATTTGGATCGTTCGATTGTCTTTCGGAAGCAGCTGAATTTCCCTATCAATGATGGCTAAAGGAGCTTGTAGGTCATGTGATTTTTGGTTGAAGAAATGTTCAACTTCTGCAGAGACACGACCAAGTAAGATAGGTGTGTTTTCTCGCATGACGCCTGCCTTATGATTGGCAATGTCCAAAAGGCTATCGCCCAAGGTCTCAGTGTGATCAAAGCCAATCGAAGTACAGATGACAAGCTCTGGCGAAAGAACATTGGTCGAATCAAGGCGTCCACCAATTCCAGCTTCAATGATAGCCATATCAACCTGTTTAAGGTCAAAGTAGAGGAACATGAGTAAGGTGACCAATTCAAATTCCGTTGGTCGCTCAAAAGCAGTGTGCTCTTCTAAATCATCGAGTAGAACCTGAGCTTTCGCAACAAGGCTAATCAAATCTTTATCAGGGATTTCTGTGCCGTTAATGCTAATACGTTCGTTGAAGCGAGTGATATAAGGGGAGGTGAAAGTCCCGACCTGATAGCCTGACTTTATTAGGATATTTTGTAGGTAGCTAGTTGTTGATCCCTTACCGTTGGTCCCGACTATATGCACCGTTGGAAAGTGAGTCTGAGGATTTCCGGCTTGTTTCAAGAGCCAACGCATACGTTCGAGTTGAGGGCGACGGCCATTGCCCTTGAAAGAATGGATAAAATTTAGAGTTTCTGTATAGTTCATAGGATTATAGAAAAAAGGCAGGGTTTCCTAGCCTTTTATATGTTTTAGTTAGAAGCGGCATCACCAGTTGTTGCGCCACCAGTAGTCGCATTGCCAGATGTTGTATCTGCAGTAGCTACTGATGAAGAGGTAGTCGTATTGCCACCCTTTGTTGTATCTGCAGATGACGAATAGGTGTTAGTTCCTGCTTGGCTACTTGTTTCTGTTTCTGAATCAGTCGCATTGCCATAACTAGATGAGGTAGCACTTGATTCTTGAGTCTTATTATTGCCTTCTTTGATGACTACAGTTGATTGATTGGCTGATGAATCAGAAGTGTCCTTATTTTTAGAGGCTGTGAAATTCATGATGGTGATTGAAGCCACGATGATTGACAAAATTGTCCCGACGGCAGTAAGGACTTTTTGGAAGGCAGTGAAGCCTTTTGTAACGTGTTCAGTCACATTTGGGGCAGATTTTTTTTCTTCTTTTGATGAATGATTACGGCGTGAGTAATTTTCAGACATGATGCTCTCCTTAAAAATATTTCGTACTTTCTATTATATGATTTTCTCGCAAAAATTGCTAAAAAAATTATGCTATAATAAATAGTAAATAAAAATCGAGGAAAAATCATGATTTATTTTGATAATTCAGCCACGACGGTGCCTTATCCAGAGGCACTTAGAACCTATCAAGAAGTGGCTACTAAAATTTTTGGGAACCCATCCAGCCTACACCAATTAGGAACATCTGCGACACGTATTTTGGAGGCTTCTCGTAAGCAAGTTGCGGAACTCATTGGAAAATCAGCCGATGAGATTTTCTTTACGTCTGGAGGAACCGAAGGTGATAACTGGGTCATCAAAGGTGTAGCTTTCGAAAAAGAGCCTTACGGCAAACACATCATTGTTTCTGATATTGAACACCCTGCGGTAAAAGAATCTGCCAAATGGCTTTCAGAGCATGGTTTCGAGGTGTCTTATGCACCAGTAAATGAGCAAGGGTTTGTGGATGTTGAAGCTCTTGCTGAATTATTACGCCCTGACACGATCTTGGTTTCGGTTATGGCTGTTAATAATGAAATCGGATCAATCCAACCTATTCAAGCCATCTCAGATCTCTTGGCTAATGAGCCTACCATATCTTTCCATGTGGATGCTGTCCAGGCTATTGGAAAGATTCCAGTATCGTCCTATTTAACTGATCGTGTAGATTTTGCAACTTTTTCTGGTCACAAGTTTCATGCTGTTCGTGGTGTCGGTTTTGTCTACAAAAAGGCAGGGAAAAAGATTACGCCACTCTTAACCGGTGGTGGTCAAGAAAAAGATTTTCGTTCAACTACTGAAAATGTTGCTGGGATTGCGAGTATGGCCAAGGCCTTGCGCTTGGTCACTGACAAAGAGGAATTTTCTCTTCCTAAAATTGCCAAGATGAAAAAGATTATCTTTGACGAATTGGCTAAGTACGAGGATATTACTATTTTCTCAGGTGAGGGTGAAGACTTTGCTCCCAATATTTTGACCTTTGGAATCAAGGGTGTTCGAGGTGAAGTTATTGTCCACGCTTTTGAAGAGCATCAAATCTATATTTCAACGACATCAGCATGTTCATCTAAGGCGGGTAAACCAGCGGGAACCCTTATTTCTATGGGTGTACCGACTAAGTTAGCTCAAACAGCTGTTCGTATCAGTCTTGATGATGACAATGATATGGGACAGGTGGAACAGTTCCTCACGATTTTCAAGCAGGTCTACGCCAAGACACAAAAAGTGAGATAGCAAGATTTAATCGATTAAACAATAAAACTAAATTCACATTTAAAAGGAAAAGGAATGACACTAACATATTCAGAAATTATGGTTCGCTATGGTGAATTGTCTACTAAGGGCAAGAACCGTATGCGCTTTATCAATAAACTTAGAAATAATATTAAAGATGTCCTATCCATCTATCCAGAAGTTAAAGTGACTTTTGATCGAGACCGTGGACATATCTACCTCAATGATACAGACTACGAGCCAGTAGCAGAGTCTTTGAAGCAAATTTTTGGTATTCAAGCCTTTAGTCCTGTTTACAAGTTTGAAAAAGATGTCGAGGTTTTGAAAAAAGCTGTTCAAGACATTATGACTGGACTCTATCGTGATGGTCTTACTTTTAAAGTAACTGCTAAACGTAGTGACCATGACTTTGTTCTCGACAGTCGTGAGCTCAATCTTACTTTAGGAAATGCAGTTTTTGATGTATTGCCTGACATTAAGGCTCAGATGAAGGGACCAGATGTCAACCTTAAGGTAGAAATTCGTGCTGAGGCGGCTTATATTTCTCACGAGGAAATCAAAGGAGCAGGCGGTCTACCTGTAGGTACTGCTGGTAAAGGAATGCTCATGCTTTCAGGTGGGATTGATTCGCCAGTGGCAGGCTATCTTGCCCTTAAACGTGGCGTAGATATTGAAGCTGTCCACTTTGCAAGTCCTCCTTACACTAGCCCTGGAGCTCTTAAAAAGGCTCAAGATTTGACCCGTAAGTTGACTAAATTTGGTGGTAATATTCAGTTCATCGAAGTACCATTTACTGAAATTCAAGAGGAAATCAAAGAAAAAGCGCCAGAAGCTTATTTGATGACCTTGACCCGTCGTTTCATGATGCGTATTACTGACCGCATTCGTGAAGAACGCCGAGGCCTTGTGATTATCAACGGTGAGAGTCTTGGTCAGGTTGCCAGTCAGACTATGGAGTCTATGCAGGCGATTAATGCTGTCACATGTACGCCAGTGATTCGTCCAGTTGTCACTATGGACAAGTTGGAAATCATTGATTTGGCACAAAAAATTGATACCTTTGACATCTCCATCCAACCTTTTGAGGATTGCTGTACTATCTTTGCACCTGACCGTCCAAAGACTAATCCAAAAATCAAAAATGTCGAACAATATGAACGTCGTATGGATGTTGACGCCTTGGTTGAACGTGCGGTTGCAGGAATCATGGTGACTGAAATCACACCTATTGAAGAGGCGCAAGACGAAGTGGATACACTTATCGAAGACTTGCTCTAGTCTAGGAGGATACAGTACTAACATAGTAGTGCTTAGCTGCTACTAGAGTTAGGTATGTCGAAAAAGAAATGTCGATGTTGAACTTTTACCCAGAAAGGAAAATACATGACTGTTTATAACATCAATTTAGGAATCGGTTGGGCATCAAGTGGTGTTGAGTACGCCCAGGCCTATCGTTCTACAATTTTCAAAAACACAGGTATTAAGGCCAAATTTGTCTTTATGGATATGTTCTTGCAGGACAATCTTTCTGATTTGACCCGTAACATGGGGTTTGCGGATGAAGATATCATCTGGCTCTACAGCTATTTTACAGACCTAAAAATTGCTCCAACGACCTATACGGTCAAGGATTTGGAAAAGGAAATTCCTTATGACATCACGCGTCGTGAGATTAATGGTAAAGTGGTTAAGCTCTTTTGTGCCAAGGAAGATATCTTCTATGCAGCCTACTTGCGTAAAGAGGGTGAAGACATCGTTCACCGTGTGGAAAAAGTATCGCGTGGTTGCTTAATCCGTAAAGACTTTTACTCTTATACTAAGATGTTCACGGAGTACTACACACCGGTAGACAATAAGGCTCACCTCTATCAACGCCGTTTCTTCAATGAGGATGGTAGTGTTGCTTATGATGAAATTGTTGATGGTAAGGATAGTGTCTTCCGTTTTCCAGATAAGATTTTGTCATCTAAGCATGAATTTATCGCCTACTTCATGTCTCAACTTGGTCTAACTGACCAAGATACCGTCATCTTGGACCGTGCAACTGGTACGGGACAAGCTGTTTTCCGTAACACCAAACCTGCTAAGCTTGGGGTTGTGGTTCATGCAGAGCACTTTAGTGAAAATGCTGTGACAGACAAGACTATTTTATGGAATAACTTCTACGAGTACCAATTCAGCAATGCAGATAAGGTTGATTTCTTTATCACAGCGACAGAGCGTCAACGCAGCATTATGCTAGACCAGTTCAATAAATACACACCATTTACACCTCATATCGTAACCATCCCTGTGGGAAGTGTGGATAAACTGAGAAAGCCTGAAGGAGAGCGTAAACCATTCTCAATCATCACAGCCTCACGTTTGGCCAATGAAAAACACGTGGACTGGTTGGCCAAGGCTGTCGTTAAGGCTAAAGAAAGTCTGCCGCAAGTAAACTTTGATATCTATGGAACAGGTGCTGAAGAAGCCAAACTTAAGGCCATTATCGAGGAAAATCAAGCTCAGGATTATATCCACCTTAAAGGTCACCAAGACTTAACAGAAGTCTACAAGGACTACGAACTTTACCTATCAGGTTCTAAGAGTGAAGGGTTTGGTTTGACACTTCTAGAAGCCGTGGGATCTGGTCTAGGTATGATTGGTTTTGATGTTCGTTATGGGAACCAAACCTTTATCAAGGATAATGAAAATGGGTACCTCATTCCTCGTTTTGAAAAAGATGATGAGCCTGCTATCGTGGCTGCCTTGGCAGAGAAAATTGTAGCCTTCTTCAATCGCTCAGATTTGGATCATGTTCATCAAGTCTCTTATGATATTGCCAAAGGCTTTTTGACAGAGGAAATCGAGCAGAAGTGGCTTAACTTAGTAAAGGAGATGACTAGTCATGATTAATTTATTTGAAAACTATAGTCAGGGTAGTTGGGATCTCCATTACTCACTGATTGTCGCTGGCTATGTAAATACAACAGTTTGTCTTTCAGATGATGGCTTTCTGCCTAGTGATGTGACCTCACCCTACCTTTATTTCACTGGTTTTGACAAGGTTCAAGGTTCTGCACTTTACTTTAATCAGGTCCCTGTGCCTGACTACTGGGAAATTATAGGAACGAATAGCAATGCGGAAATCTTCCGTTTTGATAAGAAACGTGGTCATATTCATTATGCGCATCCTGCTCACCAACGTCTGGTTAAAGCAGTGGACTGGTATGATGAGTCAGGACGCTTGCGCGTGACTGAACGCTACAATAACAAGGGCTACCGTTTCTCACAAACAACCTACAATGTTAAGCAAGAAGCGACCATTACGAGCTATTTCACTCCAGACAACAAGGAAGTTATCGTCATCAACCATTTGACTAAAGACGTTATCTTGAATTGGAAAGACAAGGTCTACATTTTCAAAAACAAATCTGAATTTGTCGTCTTCTATCTTAAAGAAGCTGGTTATGATTTGAGTCGTATTCTATACAACTCATTGGCGACACCTTTCTTGACAACTATGAATCTTCCAAATTCTGGTCAAGATGTTCTCTTCTGGCAAGAACCTATCACTGATTCAGTTCCTGGGAATATGCGTCTGCTTCTTGAGAGCAACCATCGTCAGACTAAGATTGTTGTACAAGATTACACAGCTTATACGAATCTTCTAAAGTTGGTTAGTCCAGAGCAAGCTTCTCGCGTGGCCTTCCTTGGCTTCATGTATCCATTTGCCCGTCAGAACAACTTCCAAAATCAAGCGCTTATCTTGACCAACTCAGACCAGATTGAACATTTGGAAAGCATTGTCAGTGAAGTGCCTACAATGCACTATCATGTTGGGGCAATCACAGAAATGTCAAGTCGCTTGATGGATTTGGCTAAATATAGTAATGTTAGTCTCTATCCTAATATTACGACAGAGCAGGTTAAGCGTCTTTATAAGGAAGCTGATTTCTACTTGGATATTAACCATCAAAATGAAATCTTGTCAGCGACACGTGCTGCCTTTGAAAATAACTTGCTTATCCTTGCCTTTACGAACACTAGCCATGGTCCTGAATATACCGCGCCAAGTAACATCTTCTCACCAATGAATGCTGGGCAATTTAAGCAAACGCTTAAAGAAGCCTTGGGCAACCGTGACTTCCTTAGTCACTTGCTTGATCGCCAACGTGAGCACGCTCATGTAGCAACACCAGAAGATTATAAGAAGGTTATTGGTTAGGAAAATGACATTAGAGGTTCGTAACATTTATCCTCTGACACCAACATTTAAGAAGGTCGCTTCACTTTATGAAGCGGCTTTTCCTGTGGAGGAGCGTCTCCCACTCTGGCAATTGTCTTGGAACAGCTTGAAAAGAGGACAATCTTTCTTGGCCTATTTTGATCAAGAAGTCTTCGTTGGCTTGACCTATGCCATTTATACTGACAACCTGGTCTACCTACTTTTTCTTGCAGTTGAGGAAAGTAAACAATCTCAGGGATATGGCAGTCAGATTTTGGCACAAATTAAGAAAGAAGCAGGGGTACGACCGTGTGTTCTTACGATTGAACCCATGGATGAGAAGGATGCTTCTAATCGTAATCAGCGCTTAAAACGTTTGGCATTTTATGAGCGAAATGGCTATCAGTTATTGAATCACTTCTATTTCGAGGGGACTGAACGCTATCAAATTTTGACAACGGATAGGAGCCTTTGTTTAGCTGATTTAGAGCAGGATCTAGCTAAGACCTTCTTAGGAAAATATGGTATAAGGGTTGAGTAGGGGAATCATTACTTGGCTAAATATCAATGAGCAGAATAAGAATAATCAAAATAACTTTTTCTCTTGTCATTAGAGGGAAAAAATGATAGAATTGTAACGTTGACTAAATGCACGTCCTGTGCAACCGCACGACTACTGTTTGCAAGTGGGTTCGTCCCCGCAGTACTAGGCGAGTCTTCACAGAGGGAAACCTCAGACACATTAAAAATCTTAATAGGAGGTGCATCATGAGCACATACGCAATCATCAAAACTGGTGGAAAACAAGTTAAAGTTGAAGTAGGTCAAGCAATCTACGTTGAAAAAATCAACGCTGAAGCAGGATCAGAAGTAACTTTTAACGAAGTTGTTCTTGTCGGTGGTGATAAAACTGTAGTAGGTACTCCAGTTGTTGAGGGAGCTACTGTTGTCGGAACTATCGAAAAACAAGGTAAACAAAAGAAAGTTGTTACTTTCAAATACAAACCTAAAAAAGGTAGCCACCGTAAACAAGGTCACCGTCAACCTTATACAAAAGTTGTTATCAACGCTATCAACGCGTAAGTTAGCGACTAATCACTAAGAAAGGACACAATCTTATGTTGAAAACTCTTGAAAACTTGCAACTTTTCGCCCACAAAAAAGGTGGGGGTTCTACTTCCAATGGTCGTGATTCACAAGCTAAACGTCTTGGTGCTAAAGCAGCTGATGGACAAACTGTATCAGGTGGATCAATCCTTTACCGTCAACGCGGTACACACATCTACCCAGGTGTAAACGTAGGCCGTGGTGGTGACGATACACTCTTCGCTAAAGTTGAAGGTGTTGTACGTTTCGAACGTAAAGGTCGCGACAAAAAACAAGTATCTGTATACCCAGTTGCTAAATAATTAAGCTAAAGTCTGCACTTTTGTGTAGGCTTTTCTTTATGAAAAAAGGAGAATCCTATGCCTTTAAATCACTACCAACAAGAAGTGGGGCCAAGTCTAGCGGATGCTAGTCCAGGTAAGATGCCAGATGTTGCCCTATTAGAAGGTCGTTATTGTAGCGTTGAACATTTGACGGTGGCAGAGCATTATGAGGACATTTTAGACTTTTACTTTACTAATCAGATTCTTTCTGATTGGACCTATATGTATGCGGATCCTTTTGAATCTGAAGAAGCTGTACGTCAGTGTTTGGAGGATTATGAGCAATCCCAGAATCCTTATTTCTTTGCTATCAGGGATAAGGCTTCAGGTAAGGTTCTAGGAACCTTTTCACTTATGGCTATTACGCCGAAAAATCGTAGTGTTGAGATGGGTCGAGTGATTTTGGCACCTGCTTTACAAAAGACTAGAGCAGCCACAGAAGCTCAATACCTGCTTATGAAATATGTCTTTGAAGATCTTAACTATCGTCGTTATGAGTGGAAATGTGATAGTCTTAACCGTCCTTCTGCCAATGCTGCCATGCGTTTAGGGTTCACCTATGAGGGGCGTTTTCGTAACCATGCTATCTATAAGGGACGTAGCCGTGATACGGACTGGTTCTCGATTATTGAGAGTGAGTGGCCAGCACTTAAGAAACGATTTGAGAATTGGCTAGCTCCTGAGAATTTTGATGAAAAGGGACAGCAGAAACATTCTTTAAGAGACTGTTAGCTGGCAATATAAGGGCTCTCTTCTGATGAAGGAGCCTTATTTTAGTAGTCTTAGTCCTAAATCAAAGCTCCTACTTTTCTAGTGATTATTATCGCTGTCAAAATCAGTCTAAATACTCATTTTTCTGTCAATAATATTCCCATAATAAAGCATATTTATGCTATAATAAAGAGTAATTGTATCAAGGAGAATATGACTAATGGATTTAATTCGCGAAAAAGTATTTGTTAACCGTTACCACTATGATGTTCGTAACCATGAGTGGGAAAAAGAGAATGGTGTTCCTAAAACAAATGTTGAAGTAACTTTCCAGTTGCACAATAAAGATGAAGAAGCTAACAATACGTCTGTTGTAGCTGTTTTGCAATTTATGATTGTCCGTGATGAGTTTGTTATCTCAGGGATTGTTTCTCAAATGGACCACATTCAAAACCGTATCGTCAATGAACCAAAAGACTTCTCACAAGAAGAAGCAGAAGCCTTGGCTGCACCGCTCTTGGATACGCTTCAACGTTTGACTTATGAAGTAACTGAAATTGCCTTGGATCGTCCAGGTATCAATTTGGAGTTCTAAGATGTCTCTTGCAGTTATTACGGATTCATCGGTTAATCTCCCTGCTGAAATTCAGGGCCATGCTGATGTTTATGTTTTAGATATTCCGGTCATCATTGAGGGGCAGCCTTTTGTTGAAGGAAAAAACTTGGATGTCAATCAGTTTTATGCGCAAATGGCAAACTCTGAGGAACTGCTCAAGACGTCGCAACCTAATCTAGCTGACTTGGATAACTTGCTTACGGAGTTGGAGGAGAAAGGTTATACCCATGTCATTGGGCTTTTCCTTTCTTCAGGAATCTCTGGTTTTTGGGCCAATAGTCAGATTTTGATTGAGGACCATGCCAAGTTGAAGATTGCTTTTCCTGATACAAAAATCACAGCAGCTCCTATGGGAGCCATGGTGAGAAACGTTTTGCATTGGTCAGCCCAAGGGATGTCTTTTGAGAGCATTTTGAAGAAGCTTGAGGAACAAGTTGATCAAACGACGGCTTATATTCTTGTGGATGATCTTAATCATCTGGTTAAGGGTGGCCGTTTGTCGAATGGTTCGGCGATTTTAGGAAATCTTTTGTCTATCAAACCTATTTTGAATTTTAATGACGAAGGAAAAATCGTTGTTTTTGAAAAGGTGCGTACAGAGAAGAAAGCTGTGAAACGTTTGGTTGCTCTAGCTGAGGAAAATCGTGAAATGGAACTTAGTATTCTTCACACGAATGCTCCTGAAAAAGCTGAAGATTTTAAAAGGCAGCTAGAAGCAGAGGGAATTAGCGTTTCAACAGTGGTATCCTTATGTGCTGTAATTGCGACACACTTGGGTGAAGGAGCGCTAGTACTAGGTCTAACACCTAAATTTACCAAATAAGTACTATCCATCTGGGATGGGCTTGTCTATGATTAAGATCAATAGAGAGGGAAAATAACATGTCTATTAAAGTTATTGTTGCTGGATTTAAAGGAAGAATGGGTTCAACTGCGGTTGAAATGGTCAAGGGAGATGACGAATTGACTTTGGCTGCCTTGCTTGACCCATTTGCGACAGAAAAAGAAGTGGACGGTGTTCCTGTCTTCACAGATAAAGCGGGTTTGGTTGGCTTTGACGCAGATGTCTGGGTGGATTTCACTATGCCAGCTGTTGCCTATGAAAATACTCGTTTTGCTTTGGAGAATGGTTTTGCACCAGTTGTGGGTACCACAGGATTTACTGAAGCACAAATTCAGGAATTGACAGACCTTTCTAAAGACAAGTCTATTGGTGGTTTGATTGCACCTAACTTTGCTATTGGTGCTATCCTTCTTATGAAGTTTGCGGCAGAAGCTAGTAAATATTTCCCAGATCTTGAAATCATTGAGCTTCACCATGACAAGAAAAAAGATGCGCCTTCAGGTACAGCGGTGAAAACAGCTGAACTTATCCGTGAGGTTCGCGAAACAAAACGTCAAGGTGCTGAGGATGAGGTGGAAACACTTGCTGGAGCACGTGGTGCTGAGTTTGATGGTTTCCGTATTCACAGTGTACGTTTGCCCGGACTTGTGGCTCACCAAGAGGTTATCTTTGGTGGCCAAGGAGAAGGCTTGACCTTGCGTCATGATTCTTATGATCGTATTTCCTTTATGGGTGGCGTTAACCTCGGTATTAAAGAAGTGGTTAAACGTGCTCAGCTTGTTTATGGTTTGGAACATTTACTATGAGATTAAGTTATTTGCCTTCTGAGTTTCAGAAGGCTTTACCAATATTAGAGAAGATTAAGGCTGCGGGTTTTGAGGCTTACTTTGTTGGTGGTTCGGTACGTGATGCCCTTCTTAACCGTCCCATTCATGATGTAGATATCGCTTCATCTTCATATCCTGAGGAGACCAAGCAGATCTTCGAGCGTACGGTGGATATCGGTATTGAGCATGGGACCGTTTTGGTTTTGGAAAATGGCGGTGAGTATGAGGTGACGACCTTCCGAACAGAGGACGTCTATGTAGATTACCGTCGTCCGTCTAGCGTGTCCTTTGTGCGTTCATTGGAAGAAGACCTCAAACGTCGTGATTTTACAGTCAATGCTTTTGCTCTCAATGAAAATGCTGAGATTATCGATAAGTTCGATGGTCTTGCTGATTTGGACAACCGTGTTTTGAGGGCTGTTGGTAAGGCTGAGGAACGCTTTAACGAGGATGCCCTTCGTATCATGCGAGGGCTACGTTTTGCCGCGAGTTTAGACTTTGATATCGAAGAAAAAACTTTTCAGGCTATGACCAGCCATGGCCCGCTTCTGGAAAAGATTTCGATTGAGCGAAGTTTCATCGAGTTCGATAAGTTGCTTTTGGCACCACATTGGAAAAAAGGAATCAAGGCGCTTCTAGCGACTAAGGCTTATCAGTACCTTCCGGATTTTCAAGAAACTGCTGAAGAATGGCAGTCTTTTGTGGCAGACTATGTGGAGGACTTTAGATTTACAAGTTCTGAACAGGCTTGGGCGGCAACTCTTTTGGCTCTCAAGCATGATAATCCACGCTCTTTCCTTAAAAAATGGAAGACGTCTGTTAATTTCCAAAAGACAGTTCAGTCCTTGATTGAGATTTTCAATTTCCGTTTGGAGAGAGCCGTGACTAAACAAGATGTTTATCAGTATGGTAAAGAGCTCTTAGAGGCGGCTGAGACTTTGAGGCAGGCCCAGGGCTTGGACGTTGATTATGAGCGTATTGCCGATTTGGATGGTCAGTTGCTCATCCATGATAAGCACGAAATCGTTGTGAATGGTGGCACGCTGATGAAGGAGCTAGGATTCAAACCTGGTCCGGACCTTGGACGTGCACTTAAAGCCATTGAAAATGCCATCGTTGATGGGAAACTAGCTAATGACAAGGAAGCTATTATGGCCTTTGTTCAAGCTATGAAATAAGTCTACGGACGTTATAAAAATGACACACCGCTACAGAGCATGCGTAGGATCCGTAGCGGTGTTATTTGTAAGAAGGAAGTAAGATGTCAGATTTTATTGTTGAAAAATTAACCAAGTCCGTTGGAGACAAGACTGTTTTTAAAGAGATTTCATTTATTATCCATGATTTGGATCGTATTGGGATTATTGGTGTCAATGGGACAGGTAAGACAACCTTGCTAGATGTTGTCTCTGAGCGTATTGGTTTTGATGGTGATGTGTCACCTTTCACTAAGGCTAATGGCTATAAGATTGCTTATTTGACTCAGGAGCCAGAATTTGATGATAGCAAGACAGTGCTTGATACGGTCTTGTCATCAGACCTTCGTGAGATGGCTTTGATTCGTGAATATGAAACCCTTATGTCAGATTATTCTGAGGAGAATCAGGCTCGCTTGGAGAAGGTTATGGCTGAGATGGATAGTCTAGATGCTTGGTCCATTGAGAGCGAGGTCAAGACAGTCTTATCTAAGTTGGGATTGTCAGACCTCTCGCAAAAGGTCGGGGACCTCTCAGGTGGTCTTCGTCGTCGTGTGCAGTTGGCTCAGGTTCTCTTGAATGATGCAGATCTCCTGCTCTTGGATGAGCCAACCAACCATTTGGATATTGATACTATTGCTTGGTTGACGAATTTTCTCAAGTCTTCTAAAAAAACGGTACTCTTTATTACCCACGACCGTTATTTCTTGGACAATGTAGCCACACGTATCTTTGAGTTAGACCAGGCTAATCTGATTGAATATCAAGGGAATTATCAAGACTATGTGCGTCTAAAGGCCGAACAAGATGAACGAAATGCAGCAGCCCTTCACAAGAAAAAGCAACTCTATAAGCAGGAGTTGGCATGGATGCGAACGCAACCACAGGCACGTGCAACCAAACAACAGGCTCGTATCAATCGCTTTAAGGATCTTAAGGGTGAGGTTCATCAAACGGTCAATAATGACGATCTTGAAATTAACTTTGAGACCAGCCGTATTGGTAAGAAGGTAGTGAACTTCGAGCATGTCGATTTCGCTTATGAAGATGGCAAGCAAATTCTCAGTGATTTCAATCTTATCATGCAAAATCGTGATCGTATCGGTATTGTTGGGGATAATGGTGTCGGGAAATCGACCTTGCTCAATCTGATTAATGGTGACCTTGTGCCTACAGCTGGTGTCCTAGATATTGGTGAGACGGTACGTATTGGTTATTTCTCACAGCAAATTAAAGATATGGATGAGAGCAAGCGTGTCATTAACTACTTGCAAGAAGTTGCAGATGAAGTTAAGACAACGGTTGGAACAACCAGTATTACAGAGCTCTTGGAGCAATTCCTTTTCCCTCGTTCTACCCATGGGACACAGATTGCCAAGCTCTCTGGTGGGGAAAAGAAACGTCTTTATCTACTTAAGATTCTGATTGAAAAGCCTAACGTTCTGCTCTTGGATGAGCCGACGAATGATTTGGACATTGCAACTTTGACGGTTTTGGAAAACTTCCTTAATGGTTTTGGCGGCCCTGTCGTTACCGTAAGTCACGACCGCTATTTCTTGGACAAGGTAGCTAATAAGATTCTAGCCTTTGAAGAGGGTGGCGTGCGAGAGTTCTTTGGTAACTACACTGACTACCTTGATGAAAAAGCCTTCTTACAAGAGCAATCAGCCCTCCTAGAGAAGGAAAAAGAGCAAGCTAGCGTTAAAGTCGAGAAAGTCAAAGAAGACAAAAAACGCATGAGCTACTTTGAAAAACAAGAGTGGGCGACCATCGAGGATGAGATTGCTGACCTTGAAGCTAAGATCGAAGAGATTGAAGCAGCTATGCTTGAAAATGCTAGCGATTATGGACAGTTAGCTACCCTTCAACGTGATTTGGATGCTGCTAACGAAACCCTACTTGAAAAGTATGAACGCTATGAGTATTTGAGTGAGCTAGAGGGATAAGCTCTTTAGTAATCAAAGTATGACAAAAGCCCTGCATTTGCAAGGCTTTTTTATGTTTATGTAGTGTTTGGTTTCTTCTTACCACAAGCGGAATGAAAAGGAAAGGACTGAAACACCCGTAAAGATAATTAAGGAAGCTACCAAGCGCCCAATAAGAAAGGCTGAGAAAAACGGAGCACTAAAGAGCAAGAGCCCAAATACCAGACAAATTAAGGCGATTGACAGGGCAGGTTGTCCTGAGAAGCCGAATTGACGTTGGCGATGAGCTTGAAAACCTTGTGTAAAGGCTGAGACAAGAAGCCACCAAGCGATAATGGTTACAGCTACACCTGAGAGCACCCAGGCTGATGTTGATAGCAAAATAATCCCAAAAACAATGGAAATGATACTCTGAAGCAGTTGGAAGAAGGAGCGGTTTTCGTTATCTCGTTTAAAATAAACCATGAGACTTGAAACACCAGATATGAGCATCACCAGGGCAAACAGCCAACCAACGATGGCAAGAAGGTTTGTAGGATTAGCGAAGAAAAAGACACCCAAGAGTGTAATGAGAATTCCACTAATCAATGTAAAACTTTTCATAGGATACCTCTTATTAATTTTTCTTAATACTACTATGTAAGTATCAAATTGTCAAACAAAGACCTAATTTAGAGTGGCTTGATGTGATAAGTGTAGGTGGCAGCCTTTCTGGTTCTCGTAGCTACCTGACGACCGGTTTTTTGGAAGAGGTGTTTAAAGCGGCGCAAGAAATTTGTGGAATCCATCTTGAGGTAGTCTTCATTAAAGGTACCAAAAAGTTGACGGTAGGTGGTCAAGGTGTTTTCTTCGGGCATAATGGAAAGGATAGTTGGATAGTATTCGAGTCGTCCCTTGATACGTTCCATAGCTGTTAAGAGGATTTCCCAGTGGTCAAAGGCGAGGTCATCATGTGACAGTGTCTTATCGCCATCAACAAGTTGCAGTCGACCGTCTACCATGGCGATGTCTAACCAATGCGTAGACGCGGCATCGTCGGCAGCCTTTTCCACTTGAATGTCATTAAAGGTCATAAAACAGAGATAAGCCACTGTAATGGTCCATATTCGAGGATCCCGATAAGGTGTTCCCACTGTAATGAGTTGCTCAATGTGGTCAGGATTGAGTTTAACAGATGTTTCTTCCTGTACTTCGCGACATACAGCTAGATTGAGATCTTCTTGCTCCTGAACGAAGCCACCACTGAGGGCGTATTTCCCCATGAAGGGATGGTTTTTTCGCTTGATAAGTAAGGTTTGGACTCTTCCTTCATAATAGCGGAAGATGACAGAGTCAACGGTCACTGAGGGCTTAACGTACTTATCCACTTCCTCTCGCCTATAGATGTCCAAAAATTCCTTTTCACTACCAGAGTTTTCGAAGGTTTTAGTCATAGGTTTCCTCCTTTATTTATTGTAAGTGCAAATGATGATTGCTTTACATCAGTCTTCTAAATCTCGATGTGTAAACGCTCTTTGATTGCCTTCTTGGCGTGATGGTAGTTATCTGAAAAGAAGCTGTCGCTATTGCTATTTTCCCCTAAAATAACGATTTTATCCTTGAATGGTGATAGGAGGTCTAGGAGGTGCTGGGTAAACCAGTCACGTGTTTGATTATCAGCCATAGTCATGTCACGGAAACCATCATCTACATAGTTTGATTTTGGCAGGATCACAAAAATCAAATCCCACTTTTCACGGGCCTGAGTTACCTGATAGAGGCGATCCAACATGTCGAACTCTTCTTGGGAGATGTTTTCTTTCAAATAGTAGTCAATATAGACCTTAGTGACTGTGGAATTGGTGTCCGCAAAGATAAGTCCTGAGTGTTGCCCTTTGTCAATGATATCAGAGGTCTGGGCATATTGATCTGTTAGGAGGTGAACATAGTCGTTGGTATCTAACTCGTCATCTCGTACATTATACTTTTCTTGATATTCCCTAGCATATTCCAGAGAGCAGGGAGCATTGTAAGTGCGAGCCAAATCCTTAACAAGAGTAGTCTTTCCACCGCTAGCAGAGCCCACAACAAGGACCTTGCGAGTAAAGTGGCGACGGAAAGGCTTGGTGATAAAACGCCAATTTTCCATCGGATTGTCGCGAATCTCAGTAGCAGAGATATTGATAATAGAACGTTCAATGAGTTCTACCTGGGCTTGAGGGTAATAGCGATTGAGCTCAGTCACATACTCTGGTTCTCCAACATAGAAGGTAATCTTTTCAGGCTCATCCGTATTCTTAGCGATAAGCTCTTTGACACGATTAAAGCCCTCTGGATAGGCTGGCATCCCAGCTTCGTCTAGTTTATCCACAACGACTAATTCATCATCATAGAAGACTTCTCGAACATAACGGAAACGTCGATTGAGTGATAGGCTTGCGCGTGTCCCACGATCTTCTTGTGTGTTGCTGCCACTTACGATGACGAGAACATTGTCATTAGCGCGTTTTGCCTTGATAATGAGGTCAACGTGTCCAACGTGCATTGGAGCGAAAGTTCCAAAAACAATGCCGATGCGCTTTCCAGATAATTGTTTTCTTTTCATAAAAATGATCCTTTTTGAGATTTAGTAAAATTACTAAATTCATGATAACATAGTTGGGAATCTTTGTAAATGTAAAAATAGTAAATTTACTAAATTATTTTTTAACCCATTTTAGCCTTAAAGTTCAAAAAAAGTTTAAAAAAGTTTGGAGAAAAACTAGAAAAATAGAATCCGCTTACATTGCTGAATTGATAGCTTTTTAGAATGAGCCTAAAAAAGAGAGGTCACTTGCTATGTCATAAAACCTAACATAAAAATCAAAAAAATAGCAGAAAATACTTGACAAGAAGATTCTGAAAATTTATACTATTCATGTAATTAAATTACTAAGGTAATTATTTGAAAGGAAACATTGATATGACAACAGGTAAAGAGTACGTTGCTAGCGTTTTTGAAAAAGTGAAAGCTCAAAATGGCCATGAGGCTGAGTTCCTTCAAGCAGTTGAAGAAGTTTTCGATTCACTTGTTCCTGTCTTCGATAAATATCCTAAATATATTGAAGAAAACCTTTTGGAACGTTTGGTTGAACCAGAACGTATCGTTTCATTCCGTGTGCCATGGGTTGACGATAAAGGACAAGTACAAGTAAACCGTGGTTTCCGTGTACAATTCTCATCAGCTATTGGTCCTTACAAAGGTGGTCTTCGTTTCCACCCATCAGTAAACCAATCAATCATCAAATTCCTTGGTTTCGAACAAATCTTTAAAAACTCATTGACTGGTCAACCAATCGGTGGTGGTAAAGGTGGATCAAACTTTGATCCTAAAGGTAAATCAGATAACGAAATCATGCGTTTCTGCCAAAGCTTCATGACTGAATTGAGCAAACACATTGGTGCAGATACAGACGTACCTGCAGGTGATATCGGTGTTGGTGGGCGTGAAATTGGTTACCTCTACGGCCAATACAAACGCCTTCGTAACGAGTACACAGGTGTTCTTACTGGTAAAGGTTTGAACTGGGGTGGATCACTTGCTCGTACAGAAGCAACTGGTTACGGTGCTGTTTACTTTGCAGAACAAATGCTTAATGCACGTGGTGAAAACTTTAACGGTAAAACAGCAGTTGTTTCAGGTGCTGGTAACGTTGCCATCTACGCTATCGAAAAATTGCAAAGCCTCGGTGCTAAAGCGGTAACATGTTCTGACTCATCTGGTTTTGTTTATGATCCAGACGGAATCGACGTTGACTTGTTGAAAGAAATCAAAGAAGTTAAACGTGAACGTATCGTTAAATATGCAGAAGCACGTCCAAACGCAACCTTCACACCTGCTGGTGGTGAAAAGACAGTTTGGTCAGTTAAAGCTGACTTGGCATTCCCATGTGCAACTCAAAATGAATTGGATGAAACAGATGCAGAAACACTTGTAGCAAATGGTGTATTGGCTGTTTCAGAAGGTGCTAACATGCCTTCAACTTTGGGAGCTATTGATGTCTTCCTTAAAGCTGGTGTATCATTTGGTCCTGCCAAAGCTGCTAACGCTGGTGGTGTTGCTGTATCAGCTCTTGAAATGGCACAAAACAGCGGACGTACACAATGGACATTCGAAGAAGTTGATGCTAAACTCTACGATATCATGAAAGGTATCTACGAAAATGCTGCAGCAGCTGCTAAAGAATTTGGTCATGAAGGTAACCTTGTTGTAGGTGCCAACATCGCTGGATTCCTTAAAGTTGCAGATGCTATGTCAGCACAAGGTATCGTTTAATTGATAGACTATTACCAATAGCCTCTCGATAAAATAAAAAAAGAAGCCTGCGGGTTTCTTTTTTTGTTTAGACAGACTTAGGAGGAAGAGGAGATTTGTCCTTTTTTGGTATAATGAGCTAGTAAGAAATCTCTTTCTAGAGTAGATTTTGATGAATTAGAATACGAGAGGAATAATCGTGAGTCTTGGAAAGGATCCCTATGGGGCAAAAGAAAAGAAGTATACTAATCAGACAGTCATTCTAATAAGTTTCTTGATCAGCATAGTGTCGATACTGCCTATGTTCTTTTTTAGGGACAAGCTTTATGGTGATGATATTGTCTTTCACATTAACCGACTGTTATCCTTGGATACTGTCTGGAAGAGTTCTATCAATTTTACAACTAACGGAGGGACCGGACAATTAATCAATACCTTTTATCCCTGGTTAACCTATTATCCTATTTTCATAATCTATAAGCTGACTCAGTCAGTCTTTGTAGCCTGGATGAGTTTTCAATTTCTTGTTCGCTTTGTAACCTGTTTACTTAGTTTTTACGGATTACGTTTATTGAACTATTCTGATAAACAGGTGATGATATTTGCTACCTTTTATCTTTTTTCGGGTTATTTCTTGCACAATTCTTATTACCGGGCAGCCGTTGGCGAAACGCTGGCTATGATTTTTTTACCCCTAGTTTTCGTTGGCGTTCGTTTGATAACATTTGGAGATTATAAGAAATGGTGGGTTTTGACTCTTGGCATGCTTGGTTTAGTCTATTCCCATGTCTTGTCTGTCCTTTTGGCTTCTCTTATGATTTTCATAGCAGTGGTAGCTAGTTTTGGGATTTGGGATAATAAAAAAGAACGTATTCTAGGATTTCTTAAGGCCACTCTTGTCACTCTTAGTATGTCTCTAGCTTTCTTTGTTCCTATGATAGAGCAATTCAAGTATGTCACCCTACGAACGACTTTTAAACCGCTCCTATCCAAGACTGCCTTAAGTCTGGCAGACAACTGGGAGTTGATTCTAAAAAGTGATTTAAGGACTCCATCAGTAAATCTTCTCTATCTCCTGGGTCTAGTGCTAAGCCTAATCTTTGCTAAGCGTTTTGTGAAGGATAAGGAAGCTAGAATTTACCTTTTTATTTCTCTTGTTTTGGCTTTTTTAACTTTGAATAGTTTTCCTTGGCAGTTATTACAGGAGAGTCCAGTGTCCAACCTTCAATTTCCTTGGAGATTATGGAGTTTTGCCTTGCTTTTCTTCAGTTTAGCCTTGGCGAATATCTTGGAAAATATGTCTATGAAGGCAGTGACGATGCTTGTCTTGATGGGTCTTTGTCTGAATATGTTTCAGATTGTTACTGTCCAAGATAAGATGACTAAAGCCAAGAATATATTGCCAAGCAATACAAAAGTCACGAGAGAAATGCTAGCTAAGGGAACTTACAAAAATATAAATGGTGATTATACTAATAAAGAGGTGCCCTTTGGCTTTGTTTTTGACAAACACCTGTTCTTGGATAATCAGGAAATTAAGTCAACGATTAGTCGTACCTCAAATGAACTAATGCTTAAGGTAAACAACGAGTCAAAAGAAGCTAAAGTCTTGTCACTACCAGTTTTCTACTATAAAGGACAAGAAGCGAGGATTGATGGAAAGCGAGTAACTACTTACTTAGCTAAGGAAAAGAATCCAACTAATCTAGTCCTACCACCAGGTAAGCATGGTGTCGTTTTGACCTATAGCTATACCCCAGTTGCCAAATTGGCAATGGGTGTTTCAACTATTAGTCTTTTGGCGTTTATTGGTTATTTGTATAGAGTGAAGAAAGATGACTAAAAAGAAGCCTGCGGGTTTCTTTTTTTGTCTGTTTTACTAGAGGGTAGGCCTTTTGATATAATAGGTCAAGGTGATTAATATGAAATTGAAAATCTTCGTCTTTGATAAAAAAAGTAGATATGATTTCATATTTTAGATAAGAAAAGGGAGTAAATAGATGATAAAAACTATCGTAAAGGATGTCTTTTTCCTTGGACAAAAATCGACAGAAGCGACTAAAGAAGACCTCTACTTGGCTAAAGATTTACGTGATACACTGGAGTTTCATAAGGATGCCTGTGTGGGTATGGCTGCCAATATGATTGGCGTTAAAAAGCGTGTTATTATCGTCAATATCGGTTTTGTTAATCTAGTCATGTTTAATCCAGTTTTAGTCAGCAAGTCCTCACCTTTTCAAACAGAGGAGTCTTGTTTGTCATTAGAGGGAAGTCGTCCAACAAAACGTTATGAGTCGATTGGGGTTGCTTATTTAGATGAACAATGGATGCCTAAACAGTTAAGTTTTTCTGGCATGCCAGCCCAAATTATTCAACATGAATTGGATCATTTGGAGGGGATTATTATTTAGATAGCCTAGCCCAAGTGGGCTAGGTTTTTGAGTTCAAAGCCTTAATAATCATAGTTATGGGAGTGAGAGTGGAAAGAAATTTTCTTTCTCACTCTTTTTAGTTCTCATAAGAACTTTTTTCTTGACATTAGTTCTCATAAGAACTAAAATAGTTTCCATGAGAATTATTCAAGGAGGGACTTGTGATGCATGGAAAAGATACTTTTAGTGAATTCAGAGAATTCATCAATACTATGGAATCTCGCGTGCAAGAGTTAGGAAAGGTCCATGGGGTTGAGCATTTAGCTGGCCCACAAGGATTTGCCGTCAAGTATTTGTCTGATAATCAAGATAAGGAAATTTTTATCAAGGACATTGAAAAAAGACTATGTATTTCTAAATCAGTGGCTAGTAATTTGGTCAAACGAATGGAAAAAAATGGTTTTGTTGAGTTGGTGACATCGGACAAGGATAAACGCTACAAGTATGTTCATCTGACAGACTTAGGTAAAAAGAAAGCTCGAGATGTCAAACATTTTCGAGAGGCCATCCATGAACAGCTGTTAGAAGGTATTTCTAAAGAAGATGCTGAAACAGCCTTTCGTGTCTTTCACCAAATTCGTATGAATTTAGAAAAAAATAAGGAGTAACTTATGTTTAAAATTTTTAAACGTTTGACGACAAAAGAGTTAATCATGATTGTCTTAGCGGTGATTTTTGTTTGCTTGAACGTCTATCTAAACTTGAAAATTCCAGACTATATGTCTGATATTACGACACTCTTATCAACTAAGGGAACTAAAGCGTCGGATATTTTTGCCTGGAATACGGATGCCCCAGGGATGCGAATGCTTTTAATGTCATTTGCAGGGTTTATGGCCTCTGTAGTGGTTGGTTTCTTAGCTGCCAGAACAGCGGCAAGTTTTACCACCCGTATTCGTGATGATATCTTCCATCAGGTTCTAGATTTTTCGGATGCAGAGATCAAGAAATTCTCAATTCCTAGTCTTTTGACCCGTACGACAAATGATATTACCCAATTGCAGATGGTACTTACCATGGGGTTACAGGTTATTACACAGGGGCCTATCATGGCCATTTGGGCGATTACAAAGATTGCCGATAAAAATGGAAATTGGCTCCTTGCCTTGCTTGTCGCTGTGGCAGTGATTGCCATTCTCATGCTTTTCCTCTTGATTATGGTTATGCCTAAGCAACGCTTGATTCAAACTCTGACCGATAAACTGAATAGCGTAACGCGTGAATCTCTTACAGGAATTCGTGTGGTGCGTGCCTATAACGCCGAAAGTTATCAAGAGGATAAATTTGAAAAGGCCAATACTGATTTGACCCAAAACAATCTCTTTATCGGTCGTTCTTTTGCCTTACTGACACCGGTGATGACTGCTGTATCAAGTGGTTTGACACTAGCTATTTATTGGATTGGTGCGCATTTGATTGAAGATGTTAAGATTCCAACAGATCCAACTAAGATTGCTGGTGCCATGGAAAATAAGGTCCATCTCTTTTCAGACATGGTGGTTTATTCATCTTATGCCATGCAGGTTGTTATGGGATTCATGATGATGATTGTTGTTTTCTTCCTTCTTCCACGTGCAGTTGTAGCAGCTGGTCGTATCAATGAAGTTCTAGATACCCAATCTTCAGTCTCTTACCCTGAAAATAGTTCTGAAAAACCTAAAGAAGTGGGCGCTGTCGAATTTGATGATGTTTCCTTCCGTTATTCTGAAACTTCAGAGCCTGTTTTGGAGCATGTTAGCTTCAAAGCTAAAAAAGGTGACACGGTGGCATTTATTGGTTCGACTGGATCTGGTAAATCAACGCTTGTCAACCTTATCCCACGTTTTTATGATGCCACGCAAGGAACGATCAAGGTTGACGGTGTCGATGTGCGACATTATGACCATGAAACCTTGCACAATATAGTCGGTTATATTCCACAGAAGGCTGTGCTTTTCTCAGGTGATATCACGTCAAATATGACGATGGGAACGAGCAATAACAGTCCTCTTGATGATGCTAAGATTTGGGAAGCCCTTGAATTGGCTCAAGGAAAAGACTTTGTTGAAAATAAAGAAGGTCAACTTAAAGCAGAAGTTGCCCAAGCTGGGTCTAACTTCTCAGGTGGACAGAAGCAACGTTTGGCTATTGCGCGTGCTTTGGCACGTAAGCCTGAAATCTTGATTTTCGATGATTCCTTCTCAGCCTTGGACTATAAGACCGATCGTAAGTTACGTCAAGAATTGGCTGAAAAAACACAAGATATGACCAAGTTGATTGTTGCCCAACGTATTTCTACTATTATGGATGCGGACCAAATCTTGGTACTTGATCAAGGTAAGGTCGTTGGTCAAGGAACTCACAAGGAACTCTTGGCAAATAATGAGGTTTACCAAGAAATTGCCTATTCACAATTGTCTAAGGAGGAGTTAGAAAATGGAAAATAAGCCAAAAACATCATCCTATAAACGCTTAAAACCCTATATTAAAGGTTTCCAAATTCCGTTTGTCCTTGCGATTTTTGGAGCAATTATTTCAGCGGTCATTACAGTTATTGGACCAGATAAGCTTAAAGAAATTACCAATACTATTACTGAAGGGATTACACCTACTAAAATGGGAACGATTCCAGGCATTGATTTGGACAAGGTAGCAAGTATTGCTATGACCTTGGCTGTTCTCTATGCCATTTCAGCCATTGTGGGTTACCTACAAAGCTTTACGGTTGCGACAGTTACACAACGCTTTTCACAACGTTTCCGTACAGCTATCCAAAAGAAAATCAACAGTGTCCCTCTTAATTATTTCGATAGTCACTCTCAAGGGGATACCCTCTCTCGTGTGACCAATGACGTTGACCTTTTGGGACAATCGCTTAGCCAAGGGTTAGGTACCTTGATTACTTCAAGTGTTCTCTTGGTGGCAGCCATTATTATGATGTTCTACTCAAATGTCACTATGGCTTTCACTGCGATTGGTTCAGTCTTGATAGGGTTTGTTCTAGTAGCCTTCATCATGGGCTTCTCACAACCCCTTTTCAAACGCCAACAAGAAAATTTGGCTAATATTAATGGTTATATTGAAGAAATCTACACAGGTCAAGCAGTCGTAACGAGTTACAATGCTGCTCAAGAGAGCAGTCAAGCTTTCAAGGGACTTAATGATAAACTCTATAAATCGATGTGGCAATCACAGTTTATCTCAGGTATTATGATGCCACTTATGATTTTCATTGGGAACTTTGGTTATGTTATGGTCTGTCTTGTGGGTGCCATCAAAGTTATTGATGGTAGCTTGACGATTGGTGATGTGGTAGCCTTCATGACCTATGTTCGTATCTTCTCCCAACCTCTTTCTCAAATTGCCCAAGGGATTACACAACTCCAATCAGCCACTGCAGCCATTGGCCGTATCTTTGAATTTTTGGAAGAAAAAGATATGGACAACGAGTCAGCTAAGACAGCTGAGTTGACAGATACTAAAGGTCAAGTAGTCTTTGACCATGTTTCCTTTGGTTATACTCCTGAAAAGACTATTATTCATGACTTTTCAGCTCTTGCTAAACCAGGTCAAAAGATTGCGATTGTTGGTCCAACGGGTGCTGGTAAGACGACTATTGTTAACCTGCTTATGAAGTTCTATAACATCGACCAAGGTCGTATCACCATTGACGGTGTGGATACTAACGACATGAAACGTGAAACTGTTCATGATCAATTCTCTATGGTGCTTCAAGACACTTGGCTCTTTGAAGGTACTATTCGTGATAATTTGATTTACAACCAAGAGAATATTTCTGATGAGCAAGTTATTGCTGCAGCTAAGGCTGTCGGTGTTCACCACTTCATCACCACACTTCCAAAGGGGTATGATACTTATTTGGATGATTCTGTGACCTTATCAGTTGGTCAGAAACAGCTCTTGACCATTGCGCGTGCGCTTCTTAAGGACGCCCCTCTTCTTATCTTGGATGAAGCGACATCATCAGTTGACACCCGAACAGAAGAATTGATTCAAAAAGCCATGGACAAGCTTATGGAAGGTCGGACTTCCTTTGTCATTGCTCACCGCTTATCAACCATTCGAAATGCTGACCTTATCCTTGTGATGAAAGATGGTAACATTATTGAACAGGGCAATCATGATGAGCTCATGGCAGCAGATGGTTTCTATGCTGATCTTTATAATAGTCAATTTACAGAAGAAGTTGCCTAAACTTTTCTTATAAAATTATAAGATTTTACAAAAATCTATAGCACGTATGACTGTCAGTCATGCGTTTTGTGTTATACTGAAAAAAACAGACAGATTAGGAGATTATGATGCAATATCGCAAAGCAAGACTAGACGAAGTTCAGGAAGTTGCACAAGTATGTGCAGATGCCTTTGAAGATTACCCCTATCTTTCAATGATTGCCAGTAATTTAAAGAATCCTGAACAATATAAGGAATTTGTCTTAGCCTTGCAGGAAGTGTTGGTGCGTTTGGCGATTAAACAGGACTCATGTTTGGTGGCTGAAAAGGACGGTCGCATTGTTGCGGCAGCTATTTTACAGCATCAGACGATTTCTATGCTTAATTATCTTCAAAATGGGGCGACCAAGCTTTTCAGTTTTATAAGCATCACTAAGTTGTTCAAGTATTTTAACTTTGTTGAAGAGTCCGAAAGACATCTGGAAGATTCTGCAGAATACGACTGGTACCTGATGATGTTGGCGGTGACTCCATATTATCAAAGAAAAGGGATAGGAAGTCTCTTTTTGCTTGAAGGGGTTGAACCTTTTGTACGTAGTACAGGAGGTCACAGCCTTGGCTTGATTACCAATCGTGATTACAATGTACCTTTCTATGAAAAAAATGGCTACAAACAATGTGGTTATAAGGTTTTGACCTACGAAACACACAAACTAGGCAACTGGCCTTTTGTCAAATCACTTGATGCATAGCCTTGTGCTATTTAACTTAGATAAGCAAAATGAATCTGGCTTCGGCTGGATTTTTTTCTTAGCTTTAGAGTCCTTCTTGTCTGGCTCATTCCTTATTTTTAAGTCTAACTATGCTATAATTAGGAAACGCTATTAGAGGAGGTTTATATGTCAACTCCAAGTATTTATGGGGAATATGCTCAGTATCTCCCCAAGATTTTACAAGAAATAACAGACCCGATTATTGCGGCTAATATTACTAGCAAAAAAGAAACAGGCTTTAAACTCTATGAACATTTTATTTCACGAATCAAAGAAAGCGATTCTATGCGTGAAAAGTGTCTTAGGAAAAATTTGCCTGAAACCAGCCAATCTGCTCTCAAGGAAATTCGTGACAGTATTGGAATTCGAATCGTTTGTGGCTTTGTTGATGATATTTATAAAACTATCGATGTCATCAAGGCTATCCCTGGCGTTTCTATCTATAACGAGAAAGATTATATTTTAAATGCTAAGCCCAATGGCTATCGTTCTTACCACCTCATTTTGGAAATCGAAACCGAGTTTCCAGATGTGCTAGGAAATGAGAGAGGAACCTATTTTGTTGAGGTTCAGCTTCGGACCATCGCTCAGGATTCGTGGGCCAGTTTGGAGCATCAGATGAAGTACAAGCACGACATCAAGAATCCAGAAATGATTACCCGTGAGCTTAAGCGCTGTGCGGATGAATTAGCTTCATGTGATTTGACCATGCAGACCATCCGTAACTTAATTCAAGAAGGAGGGGACTAGAATGGCTTTGAAAATTCTACTAGCTGAGGATGAAGAGGCTCTTTCTCGAGTTTATAAGGCAGCCCTAGAGCATCAAGGTTATGAGGTGGATCAGGCCTTTAACGGTCAAGAGGCTGTTGATTTAGCTGCACAAAATGCCTATCAAGTGATGATCATGGATATTATGATGCCCATTAAAACAGGTATCGAGGCCCTGAAAGAGATTCGCTCCTCTGGGGACAGGACGCATGTCATTATGTTGACAGCTATGGCTGAAATTGATGATCGTGTGACCGGGCTTGATGCTGGGGCAGACGATTACTTGACCAAGCCTATTTCCCTTAAGGAACTTTTGGCGCGTTTGCGCTCATTAGAGCGTCGTGTGAGTGAGAGCTTCACTGCCAAAATTTTGACTCTTGGTTCTGTTCGTTTGGACCAAGAGGAGCAGGAGTTGGTAGCTGGGAACGCCATTCGACTTTCAAGCAGAGAGACCAAGTTAATGGCCCACTTTATGCTTAATCCTGCCAAGAAATTAACGACTGAGCACCTTTTTAAGACCATTTGGGAGGATGAGGAAGATGTGGACGAGTCGATTGTCTGGGTCTATATTTCCTATCTGCGTCAGAAATTGCAAGCCATCCAGGCTGACATCAGCATTCTTGGTGAAAAAGGCGGCGACTTTTGCCTTCTCGCCAATTAGAGAGGAGTAGCTCATGTTTAGACGTTTACGACTTCAATTTATTACGATTGCTTCCCTGGCTATCCTCTTTATCTTGGTCTTTACGGTGGGAATCATCAATACTGTGAGGTCCTTTCAGACGGAGCAGGAAATTAGTAAGGTTCTCAATACACTCACAGAAAATAATGGTAGTTTTGGAAAAACTAAAAAAATTGAGATCAATCAAGGGCGTGAAATTCCATCAGATAGTTTTCGTTTTTTCAGCGTGAGCTTGTCTGGTGATGAAGTGGTCAGTCAGGATACCAGTCATACTTCCTTGATAAATGATGAAGAGGCCGCTACTTATGCCCGTGCAGCTAGCCGAATGACGAGCACTCTTGGAACCATTAGAGAAAAAAATATCAATCTCAGTTATCAGGTTAGTAAAGTCAGCAAAAATAAGATCCTTGTGGTCTTTCTAGACACGACCTCTTATTATAATTCTTCCCAAGCCTTGTTAAGTCTTTCTATCCTTTTATCAATGTTTGGCTTTATCTTTTTTGTCATCATTGTCAGTGCCTTATCAGGAATTGTCATTCGTCCCTTCATTCGAAACTACGAAAAGCAGCGACGTTTTATTACCAATGCTAGTCATGAATTAAAGACACCATTGGCCATTATTTCTGCCAATACGGAGTTACAAGAACTCATGACTGGAGAGAACGAATGGACCAAGTCGACGAACGACCAGGTGGCACGTTTGACCACTCTAATCAATTCTCTTGTAGCCCTATCTCGTCTGGAGGAGCAGCCGGATATTGTTCTTCAAGATGTAGATTTTTCCTATATTACTGAGGATGCAGCAGAGGACTTTAAGGGGCCTGTTGTCCGAGATGGTAAATCTTTCGTTATGGACATCACACCGGATATTCATGTGAAAGCAGAGGAGAAGTCTCTCTTTGAACTTGTAACCCTCCTTGTGGATAATGCTAACAAGTATTGTGATCCAGAAGGGACAGTAACCGTAAGGCTCCATCAGATTGGAAGGACACGAAAACGGGCTCGTCTAGAAGTATCGAACACCTATAAAGATGGTAAGGCTGTTGACTATAGTAAGTTTTTTGAGCGTTTTTATCGTATTGAAGAATCCCATAATAACAAGGAACATAAAGGTTTTGGTATTGGCCTCTCTATGGCTCAAAGCATGGTCAAATTATTTAAAGGTCGTATCTTTGCCTCTTATAAAAATGACACCATCACTTTTACGGTCATCTTGTAAGGATATTTTTTTAAATATTTGACTAGGTGAAAACCCTAATTTATGATAAAATAGTAAGGATGAAGATTTAGTGTTTCCTTTGCAAAAAAAGAAACCATTTTCTTATCCTAATCATAAAAAGGAGATGCTCGAATGAGCCCTTTAACCACCTTAAAGGGCTGGTAATTGACGACTTAGGAAAGATAAATCTCAGCTAAGAATCAAATCATAAAACAAAATAGTTAATAGGGAGAAATCATGGCAGAACCAAAATACAAACGTGTCCTCATTAAGCTTTCAGGTGAAGCTCTAGCTGGTGAACGAGGTGTTGGGATTGATCTTCCAACTGTCCAGGCTATGGCTAAGGAAATTGCTGAGGTAGCGGATTCAGGTATTCAAATTGCTCTAGTTATCGGTGGTGGTAACCTTTGGCGTGGTGAACCTGCAGCTGAAGCAGGAATGGATCGTGTTCAAGCAGACTACACTGGAATGCTTGGAACAACTATGAATGCCCTTGTTATGGCAGATAGTTTGAAACAACTCGGTGTTGATACACGTGTTCAAACAGCGATTGATATGAAATCTGTGGCAGAGCCTTATATTCGTGGTCGTGCCCTTCGTCACCTTGAAAAAGGTCGTATTGTTATCTTTGCAGCAGGTATTGGTTCACCATACTTCTCAACAGATACAACAGCGGCTCTCCGTGCAGCTGAAATCGAAGCTGATGCTATTCTTATGGCTAAAAACGGTGTTGATGGTGTCTACAATGACGACCCTCGTAAAAACGCTGATGCCGTTAAGTTTGACGAATTGACACACGTGGAAGTTATTAAACGTGGCTTGAAAATTATGGATGCCACAGCTTCTACCCTTTCAATGGATAATGACATTGACCTTGTTGTCTTCAATATGAATGAACCAGGAAACATCAAACGTGTTATCTTTGGTGAACAAATTGGAACAACTGTATCTAACAAAGCAGAATCACACAAATAAGAAAGAGAGAATTTATGACAAACGCAATTATTGAAAAAGCAAAAGAACGTTTCACCCACTCACACGAGTCATTGGCCCGTGAATTTGGATCTATCCGTGCAGGCCGTGCCAATGCATCACTTCTTGACCGTATCACTGTAGAATACTATGGTGCTCCAACACCACTTAACCAATTGGCTTCAATCACTGTTCCTGAAGCACGTGTTCTTTTGATTTCACCATTTGATAAAGGTTCAATTGCTGATATCGAACGTGCAATCAACGAATCTGATCTTGGTATTAACCCAGCTAACGATGGTTCTGTTGTGCGCTTGGTTATCCCAGCACTTACAGAAGAAACACGTAAAGAGTTAGCTAAAGAAGTGAAAAAAGTCGGTGAAAATGCTAAAATCGCTATCCGTAACATCCGCCGTGATGCAATGGATGAAGCTAAGAAGCAAGAAAAAGACAAAGAAATCACAGAAGATCAATTGAAAGCTTTGGAAAAAGATATCCAAAAAGCAACTGATGACGCTGTTAAGAAGATTGACAGCATGACAGCAGAAAAGGAAAAAGAACTCCTTACTGTTTAATCAATAGAAAAATAAGGAGAGTGGGACAGAAGCAAAAGAGCATGGACTATGTTAGCTTCCTTGTCCGACTCTCTTTTTAGAGGAAAAAGATGAATACATTACTTGGAACAATTATTACTGCCCTAGTAACAGATGAAAATGACAAATTTTATTTTGTTCAAAAGGACGGTGTGACCTTTGCCTTGTCTAAAGAAGAAGGGGAACACGCCATTGGTGACATGGTGACAGGTTTCGCCTATACAGATAGCAAGCAAAAATCACGTCTGACTCAAAAGGAAATCAAAGCAACTCGTGATTCTTACGATTGGGGAGAGGTCACTGAAGTTCGTAAGGATTTGGGTGTCTTTGTAGATGTGGGAATTCCAGATAAGGAGATTGTTGTCTCTCTTGATGTTTTACCGGAACTCAAAGAGCTTTGGCCTAAGAAAGGTGACAAGCTCTATATCAAACTCGATGTGGATAAAAAAGACCGTATTTGGGGGCTTCCTGCTGAACCTGAGGTCTTTCAACGTATGGCTGGTCCCGCTTACGATAATATGCAAAACCAAAAATGGCCAGCCATTGCCTACCGTCTCAAACTCTCAGGAACCTTTGTTTATCTACCAGAGAATAACATGCTTGGTTTCATCCATCCCTCAGAACGTTATGCTGAGCCACGCTTAGGTCAGGTCCTTGAAGCGCGTGTGATTGGGTTCAGAGAAGTTGACCGTACCCTCAATCTTTCTCTTAAACCACGTTCTTTTGAAATGCTTGAAAATGATGCTCAGATGATTTTGACTTATTTAGAGAGCAATGGTGGCTTTATGACGCTTAATGACAAGTCATCACCAGCAGATATCAAGGCAACCTTCGGTATTTCTAAGGGACAATTTAAGAAAGCTTTAGGTGGTCTGATGAAGGCTAAAAAAGTCAAACAAGACCAGTTTGGAACAGAATTAATCGGTTAGGAGAAGGCATGAGAAAATCCTTTTATACTTGGTTGATGGCCCAGCGTAATCCGAAATCCAATGAACCAGTAGCAATCTTGGCTGACTTGGCTTTTGAAGATTCAACCTTCCCGAAGCATACTGATGACTTCGAAGAAGTTAGTCGTTACTTGGAAGATCAAGCTAGTTTTTCCTTTAATTTGGGGCAGTTTGACCAGATTTGGGAAGATTATCTGGCTCATTAATAGCGACTAAGTCTACGATAAGCATAATGACTTTTAGCATTTTCTTTAAAAAGTAATTACCATTTGAATTGGTATGAATTGTTACAATTTTTTACAAATATCTCAGCTTTTTTTCAATAAATTAGGCTTGTTACAACTAGTTAGTAATTGCTTTAAAGTGCAGTAAATCACCCCTCTTTTGACAAAAAGTGTGGTATTATTGTATATGTTAAAATTGTTAAAAAAGGAATGAATTATACATGTTATCAAAATCTAAAACAACAAAGGCACTTCTTTACTCGACCGCAGCACTTTCACTTTTTGCTGCAAGTCATGTACATGCCGATGAAACTTCAAACTGGGTGGCACGTTCAGTAGATCAAATCAAAGCAGATATCGCTGTAAGTGATAACCAACAAACTTATACAGTTCAATACGGTGATACTTTGGGAAGTATCGCTGAAGCAATGGGTATCGATGTGAATGTTTTGGCTAACATCAATCAAATCACAAACATTGATTTGATTTACCCTGGGACAGTCTTGACAACAACATACAATGCTGATAATCAAGCTGTCTCTGTTAAAGTTGAAACTCCAGCTTCAGAAACATCAACTACACCTGTGGTTGCAGAAGCTAATTTGACAACTAACGAAGTGACTGTAAATGGTCAATCTGTAGTTGCAGCGGATTTGACAGCTCCAGTTGAAACAGTAAGCACAACAGCTACTCAAGCACCTGCTACAGAAGAGTCAACTCAAGCTGTTTCAGAAGTAACAGAAGCTATCGCATCAGCATCAGAAGCACCAGCATACGCAGAAACTGAACAACCAGTTGCTGATGCTATTGATCATGTCACTGCGTCAGCAGAGGCTACACCTGAAGCAGAAACTACTCCAGCTGCTGAAACACCAGCACAACCTGAAGTAAAAGAAGAAGCTCCAGCGGTAGAACCAGCAGCAACATCAGAAGCGTCTTCAGAAGCACCAGCGACTTCAGAAGCGCCAGCAGAACAGCCAGCGGCAGAACCAGCAGCAACATCAGAAGCTGCTTCAGAAGCACCAGCAGAACAGCCAGCGGTAGAACCAGCAGCAACATCAGAAGTAGCATCAGAAGCACCAGTAGCTTCAGAGGCACCAGCAGTACAACCTGCATCAACAAATACACTTCCAACGGATCCACACCTTCAACCACAAGCTGAAGCTTTCCGTCAAGATGTAGCAGCACAATTCGGTCTTACTGATATCGGTGGTTACCGTGAAGGTGATCCACAAGACCATGGTCAAGGACTTGCCGTTGACGTTATGGTTCCAGTTGGTTCAGAAGTTGGTAATCAAGTCGCTCAATATGCAGTAGACAATATCTCAAATGCAGGTATCTCATATATCATCTACAGACAACAATTCTACGCACCAGTAGATAATATCTACGGACCAGCAAACACTTGGAACCAAATGCCTGACCGTGGTAGCATTACTGAAAACCACTATGACCACGTTCACGTGTCATTTAACGCATAATTAAGAATTACAAAAAGTCACGCTTGGCGTGATTTTTTTGATATAATGGAGAAAAAGACGAAAGAAAGAGGAACTCTATTTGCAAGAGTATTCTGTTGAAATTACCCTAAATCACCCAGATGATGTCTTGTCACTTTTTGGGACCAATGAGCGCCATCTAAAACTTATTGAAGAAAACCTAAATGTTATCATTCATGCTCGAACAGAGCGTGTGCAGATCCTTGGAGATGACGAGGAAAGTGTTGAATTGGCTCGCTTGACCATTCAAGCTCTCCTTGTTTTGGTGGAGCGTGGAATGCTAGTCAACACTTCAGATGTTGTCGCAGCCTTAACCATGGCTCAAGATGGTTCGATTGACAAGTTTGTTGCTTTATATGAAGAAGAGATTATCAAGGACAACAGTGGTAAGCCTATCCGAGTAAAGACTTTAGGACAAAAGGTTTATGTTGATAGCATTAAAAACCATGATGTGGTCTTTGGAATTGGTCCAGCTGGTACAGGGAAGACCTTTTTAGCGGTTACCCTTGCGGTTACAGCCCTTAAACGTGGTCAAGTTAAACGTATTGTTCTGACACGTCCGGCGGTTGAGGCGGGTGAGAGCCTTGGTTTCTTGCCTGGTGATCTCAAGGAAAAGGTGGATCCGTACCTTCGCCCTGTTTATGATGCCCTTTATCAAATTCTCGGTAAGGAGCAGACGACCCGCCTTATGGAACGTGAAATTATTGAGATTGCCCCCCTCGCTTATATGCGTGGTCGTACCCTCGAGGATGCCTTTGTTATCCTTGATGAGGCACAAAATACAACCATCATGCAAATGAAGATGTTCTTGACCCGTCTTGGTTTTAATTCTAAGATGATTGTCAATGGGGACATGAGTCAGATTGACTTGCCACGTCGTGTTAAATCAGGCCTTGTCGATGCTATGGAGAAATTGAAGGGAATTAAGGCTATTGATTTTGTTCACTTCTCTGCTAGCGATGTCGTACGTCACCCAGTTGTAGCTGATATCATTAATGCCTATGAAAAAGATGCACCTAAGCTTGACTTTGAGGAAAAAACAGAGGAAGCAAACAAGGTTGAAGAAGAAGCAGCGTCAGGATTGACCGAATACCCAGTTATTGGTGCTGAGGATCTTAAAAAATAAATAGCTAAAAAGAGGTTTGAGAGTGGTATTCTCAGCCTCTTTTTCCTTTACAGTCATGTCATTAGCTTTTCCCCTAGTTTTGGTAAAATAGTATTGAATAACAGGCCAGTAAGGGGGGAGAGGTATGACTAAAGCAAAAAAATGGAAGATTGCTATCATTGTATTGCTTGGATTTGTTGCGACAGTCTTGATAGCCATAGGAGAGGGAAGATTTTGGAAGTATCAAGAGAACTATATTCCAGACGGTACTTATTAGATGATAAAATACGAGACTAAATCGGCATATTCCAATGAATTGATAAATCGGACTAAGCGGGGAGAGAATAATGATAGCTTATATGAGGATTTTATAGTAGTTGAGAATATGAAATCTCAATTTTATTATGTTTTTTATGGGGATGGGGAACCTTCTGTCTCACCATTTGAGCACGATGAAAAGTTCCCACAGACTTTTGACCCACGTACAGGGACTTTAAAACAGGATTTAACAGTCTCTGAATATAAAGCTCTAGTGATGTCTCATATTGATAAGATTTCTAAAAAGGGAGAGGAGTATTCAAGAGTAAAAGAAGTATCTGTCCAAAGGTGTATAGACGATTATAAAAAAATGTTGAAGCAAAAAAGAACTTATGAAAAGCTCCCTAATGGTCTCGTTCTGACTGTTTATGCTAATGATGGACATATTGAGTCGCGTAGAACTTTTAAACGATTGAGCTCAGAGGAAGCCAAAGAGGTCAAAAGTGGTTATGATTGGGATTATGAGTATGCCTTGAAGCATTATAAATACAGGGAGCATTATGGGGATTATGCCATCTGGCGTTGAACCGCTTACCGAGCAAGTTCCTCTTTACTATCGGGAATCATAACCTAATGTTTTATTAAAAAACCTTACAGTCTTTATGATAATTGTCAAATACTATTTCACCATTTATTTTGGTACAATAGAACGGTAGACCAATAAAAAAGGAGATTATTATGAACCAGCAAGAGTGGATTGAGTACTTTGAATTAGTCAACGGTCGCAAACCAACTCCCGCAGAGTTAGCTCAAGCTCAGGCAGCAGGCGAGTTTATCCTTGAACGACCTAATGTCTTTGGCTCAAATGGACAGGTGACGGAGCAAAGACCGATTAAGCCAGCTGAACCTGTGATAACGATGACGCAGCAGCCTCAGTTTGCCCAAACAACAGCAACCTTCCAACAAGTCGTACCTGCTAAAAAAGGTATGTCTAAGAAAACTAAGATTATTTTGGCATCAGTCTTTGGTTCCTTAGCAGCGATTTTACTTATTGTTGGGGGCTACTCACTATGGCGCTACCAATCAGGTAAGATTGCGGATGGAACATATGAGGTAGTAAGTTTTTCTTATTACAATGAAGATAAGAATAGAATGGTCGACGGCATTAAAGAATACAAGGATGAAGACACAAAATTGTTAGATTTTTTAGTTGTAAAGAAAAATCAATCTAATCATTACAATTATTTAGAAAGCGATGGGAAATCTTCAATTAGTCTAATTCAAAATGAGAAATCGATTCCTCAGAAATTTGATCCTTGGAACAGAACTCAAAGTCAAGTACTTAGTGCAGATGATGTTAAAGATATTGTCACTGATTATATGAAAAAAATGTCTAAAGAGTATTCTTTCTACTCAAAAGATGATGTTAAGAAAACTGTAAAAACAGCAGTTAGTGAATATAAAGATACTCTTAAAGAAACACGCACTTACGTAAAACATGGCGATGAATTTACGCTTAATATTTATGATAAAAAGGGTAAGTTAAAAATGACTACTACCTATAAGCTAATGAGCCGGGAAGATGGTGAAGAACGTAAGGATGATTATGATGATGCCGTTAAGGATTACAAGAAAGACCTAAAAGAGATTAGTGACAAGTATGACGAATATAGTGACTACGGTTATGGTTATGGCTACGATTACGGCTATGGTTATGGTAATGGTAATGACTATGGTGACACCTATGGCGGATATAATGACGGTAAGAATAGTGGATCAAAATCAGATTCAAGTGATAGTAGTAAAAAATCTAGTGATAAAATTTAATCAGCCAATGATGTAAATGAGTAAAGTGGTACAAGAAGAAGAGCTAAAACTCCATTCTGGTATCGCTTTTCTTTATATGAAAATAGTCAAATAGCTTTGGAGTCTTTTTTCTGGTAGAATGGAAATATCAATGAAAAAGGGGACTTTTATGAACGAAAAAGAGTGGTTAGATTATTTCGAAACGATCAATAATCGTAAGCCGACAGAGGAAGAAATCCAACAAGCAAAAGCTAATGGGGAATTTATTTTCCAAGAGTCTAGGGACGAGGATGTTAATCCACAGCAAGCTCAGTTGAGTGACCAAGTAACACAACCCGTTTCACAAGTTGCTCCTGCTAAGACAGGCTTGTCTAAGAAAGCTAAAATTATTATTGCTTCTGTACTGGGGGCGATTGTCCTAGTGGCGCTTTCATTTGGTGGCTATGCGTTTATGCACCTGCAAGGTGGTAAAATACCTGAAGGAACCTATCTGCTTGAAACTTATCGCTTTTACCATAAAGATAAGAAGAAAATGGTTGATGGTATGGAATCTTTCAAGAAAAGTGGTCTAGAGGCTCATGATTTTGTTAAAGTCAAAGGTAATAATGTTAAATTTTATTTTTATACCTTAGCTGGCGGGAACAATCTGGTTGACTTTACAGACTATGATACTGACGAATCATACCGTCCAGATGCTTGGTCTGGAACGCTTAAACCAACCATGTCACTATCTGAATACACTAAAGTCATTGACCAAGCGGTAGATAATCAATACAAAATAAGTGAATACCGAACTAAGGCTGATAACGATGAAAGTAAAAAGATTTACGTTAAATCCTACAAAGAGTCTCTTGAAGAAACCGTTCGATACAAGGTTAAGGGTGATAAATTGATCGTCACAACTTATAATAAGAAAGGCAAACTTACAGAAGAAAGAAGCTTTAAACGTCTTTCAAAGGATGACGTGAAAAAATTAGACTATGACTATGAACGTGATGTCAGAGCTGATAAAAAGCGCTTCCAAAACTAGTAATGTTTAAAACCAGCTTAGCTGGTTTTTTTAGTGTCCAAAACGTGCTATAATAAGATGTTATATCATCAGTGTTAGCCCATTTGTTAACACATGAAAGGAAATTAAAATGACAAAAACATTCTACATCACAACACCTATCTACTACCCATCTGGTAAATTGCATATTGGTTCTGCCTATACAACCATTGCTTGTGACGTCTTGGCACGTTACAAACGTATGATGAACTATGATGTCTTCTACCTTACTGGGCTTGATGAGCACGGTCAAAAGATTCAACAAAAGGCTGAAGAAGCAGGAATCACTCCACAAGAGTATGTGGACGGCATGGCTGTTGGTGTTAAGGACCTCTGGCAACTTTTGGATATCTCATACGATAAATTCATCCGTACGACTGATGATTACCATGAAAAAGTAGTGGCACAAGTTTTTGAGCGCTTACTTGCTCAAGATGATATTTACTTGGGTGAATACTCTGGTTGGTACTCAGTCTCAGATGAGGAATTCTTTACAGAAAGTCAGCTGTCGGAAGTTTTCCGTGATGAAGATGGAAATGTAACGGGAGGTATTGCTCCATCAGGACACCAAGTAGAATGGGTATCTGAAGAATCTTACTTCCTTCGTCTCAGTAAATACCAAGACCGCTTGGTAGAATTTTTCAAATCGCATCCTGATTTCATCACTCCGGATGGTCGCCTTAATGAAATGCTTAAAAACTTCATCGAGCCAGGTTTGGAAGACTTAGCCGTGTCACGCACAACCTTCACTTGGGGGGTTAAAGTCCCATCCAATCCTAAACACGTGGTCTACGTCTGGATGGATGCTCTTCTCAACTATGTGACTGCTCTTGGTTATGGTCAGGATGAGCATGCTAACTTTGACAAGTTCTGGAACGGAACTGTCTTCCACATGGTCGGAAAAGACATCCTTCGCTTCCACTCCATCTACTGGCCAATCCTCCTCATGATGTTGGACATTAAATTGCCAGAACGTTTGATTGCCCACGGTTGGTTCGTCATGAAAGATGGTAAGATGTCTAAGTCTAAAGGAAACGTGATTTATCCAGAAATGTTGGTAGAGCGTTTTGGTCTTGATCCACTCCGTTACTACCTCATGCGTAGTCTTCCAGTCGGTTCAGATGGCACCTTCACTCCAGAAGACTATGTGGCTCGTATTAACTACGAATTGGCTAACGACCTTGGAAACCTCCTCAACCGTACAGTTGCCATGATTAACAAGTATTTCGGTGGTCAAGTGCCTGCCTATGTTGAGAACGTTACAGACTTTGATGCTGATTTGGCTAAGGTTGTGGCTGAAAATATCGAAGAGTTCCACAAACAAATGAACGCTGTAGATTTCCCACGTGCCTTGGACGCCGTTTGGAATATCATTTCACGTACCAATAAGTATATTGATGAAACAGCTCCATGGGTCCTTGCAAAAGAAGATGGTGACAAGGAACAATTGGCAGCTGTTATGGCTCACTTGGCTGCTAGTCTTCGTGTGGTTGCCCACCTCATTCAACCATTCATGATGACCACTTCAAATGCCATTATGGAACAGCTCGGATTGTCAGGAGCGTTTGACCTTGAAAATCTTGAACTTTCAGGATTCCCAGAAAATGTGACAGTCATTTCAAAAGGAACTCCAATCTTCCCACGTCTGGATATGGACGAGGAAATTGCCTACATCCAATCTCAAATGAACGCAGGCAAACCTCAAGAGAAGGAATGGAACCCAGAAGAGGTTGAACTTAAGTCTGAAAAAGACCAAATCAAATTTGATGACTTTGACAAGGTTGAAATCCGTGTCGCTGAAGTTAAAGAAGTAGAAAAAGTCGAAGGTTCAGACAAATTGCTTCGCTTCCGTCTTGACGCTGGTGACGGTGAAGATCGTCAAATCCTCTCAGGTATTGCTAAATTCTATCCAAACGAACAAGAATTGGTCGGCAAGAAACTTCAAGTCGTGGCTAATCTCAAACCACGTAAGATGATGAAGAAATATGTCAGCCAAGGTATGATTCTTTCCGCAGAACATGACGGCAAACTCACTGTCTTGACAGTAGATTCATCGGTTCCAAACGGAAGTGTGATTGGGTAAAATATCATAAAAAATAGTTTATCAATTTTTTGAATTGGGAAACTGTTTTTTACTAATCTTCGGTTGTGAGTAAAGCGCTTGAAACACATCTTTGTTGAGTGCTTGGAAGTTTTGCTTCCTTAAAACCGGAAATCATCTACTCTTAAGGGAAGTCTTAAGAGGACCTAGTGTATAAGAAAACGAGTTCAGTCGAACTCGTTTTTTTATACACTATATTTCAATAAATGCTTAATGCGTTCCACACTTTCATCAGGACCATAGGCATCAGGGTATCGGTCTAGTTTACTGATAGCGTCAAGGTCTGCTTGGTCTAGGTGGAAGTCGAAGCTATTAAAGTTTTCTTTCATCCGTTCGATATGGGTACTTTTAGGAATGGTCAAAATCCCTTGTTGGGTTTGCCATCTGAGGATGACCTGGGCAACTGTCTTGCCATGTTTTTCAGCAATAGCAGTCAGAGTTGGGTCCTGAAAAATACCATCCTCTCCTCTATGAAAAGGAGCCCAGGCTTGCGTTAGGGTGCCGAATTCCTTATCAGCTTTCTGAATCAGTTTGTGTTGTTTATAGGGATGCAACTCGATTTGATTGACTGCTGGAATGACCGGTGTCTGCAAGGCAAAATCCGTCAAACGCCCTGTTGAGAAGTTAGAAACACCAATGGCTCTAATAAGTTCTTCATGCTTAAGCTCAATCATAGCACGCCAGGCACCATGTAAGTCGCCAAAAGGTTGATGAATCAAATATAAATCAAGATAGTCAGTATCTAGTTTGCGAAGTGTTTCTTTTAGGGCTAATTTGGTATCTTCGTAGCCAAGCTGGCTAATCCAGGCTTTACTAGTCAGGAAAATATCCTCGCGAGGGATACCAGATGCCTTAATAGCACGTCCCACGGCTTCCTCATTTCGATAAAGACTAGCAGTATCAATCAATCGAAAGCCTACAGAAAGAGCATCTTCAACGGCTTTTTGACATTCTTTTTGATCGAAAATTTGCCAGACACCAAAACCAAGCACAGGTATTTTGATGCCATTATTAAGTGTTTGAAATTCCATTTTCTTCTCCTTAGTGGTGGGGTAGTAAGCTATCCTGAATTTCCTCGATAAATGCTTGAATAATTGCGGATTGTTTCTGTTTATTATTGGTCACAAAACCCAAGGTGTGCTTTGGACTGTTCTTCAGTGGAAGTAAAACAATTTGGTCCTTAATGAAACTATTAACAATACCGAGGCCAGAAGCGTAACTATCTGAGGCACAGAGTAAATTCATGACACTGCCTCGGTCATTACTGTAAATCACTTGTTGGTCAGGCAGAACCTCGAGAGGATCTTCGTCAAAATGGATTCCAGAGCTTTCTTGACGAAAGCGGACCTGTGGGTATCCCTCTAAATCTTTGAGGTTGAGGGATTTTTTGTGAGCTAGGGGATGTTGGCGACCTAAGAAAATCTTAGTTTCAAACTCTCCGAGTGGGGTGAAAGTCAGATCCATGTGTTGGAAACTGCGTTCTAGGATATGGTCGTTGTCTTCATCTAGATAAATAATCCCCAGGTCACTTTCGAAGCTTTCAACGCTTTTGAGAATCTTCCTAGTCGTTGTTTCAATCAGTTGAAATTCTTGATAATCACTACGAAAACGTTGGGCAATGTGAGCCATAGGAAGTGATAAGAAATCGTAGTGGTGACTGGCAACAGTGAATGATTTCTTGAATGATTTACGGTAGCGTCCCTCTAGGAGATCTAACTCTCCAAGAATACGTTTGGCGTATTTGAGAAAATCATGACCGTCATCAGTTAGTTTGGCTCCTGTATTGGAACGCTCAAAGAGTTGGACGCCAAGTTCTTCCTCTAAGTCACGGATGGATGCTGAGAGATTAGGCTGAGTCAAAAAGAGTTTTTTAGCAGCCTTACTAAAAGACCCTGTTTCAGCGATAGTCTGAACATAGCGACATTGTTGAAAATTCATAAGCATCCCCTTTGAAAAAATATGATTGTAGGTCATATTATAACAAAATGAGAAGTCTAAAATCAGCAAAATTCTGATAGGAATAGATGAAGACCTGATATGAAATTTCTATGATTAAATCGTTTTAGGAGTAATTATGGAAATTGAGATAAGTTGTAAGAAAGCAGTTCTGATAAATGAAAAACTGCATCCACAGGTTAGACACTGAAAATCTAACTTGTGGGATGCAGGTTGAAATATTAATCATTAAGATATCTAATGGCTTTCAATTTTTTAGGACGAATGAGGAAGAGTCCTAGGGCAATTAAAGGTAGCCAGAAAATGAAATTCCAGATACTTGTAGCTGGTGCAGCCTGTGTTGATTGCGAGAGAAGAACACTGGCAAAATCAACCAAACAGTGCAGAATAATAGTCCACCAGAGGCTACCAGTACGTAGGTAAATAGCAGCAAAGAATATTCCTATAGCTGTCGCATAATAAACTTGGAACAGGGTAGCATTCAAGGGTTGATGAGTGAGATTCCCGAGATGGGCCAAACCAAAAGATAAGGCAGACAAGAGAACGACTCCTAAAACCTGTTTTGAAGATCTAATACCATCTTGGAAGGCGAGTTTAAGGAAAAGTCCACGAAAAAAATATTCCTCAAAAAAACCGGCTCCTAAGGCAATAACCAAGGCAGTTCCTATCATATGAGGTGCTTTACTGATCCCCAAAGCAACCGCAGAAACATAGAAGAAATCTGCCAAAAGAAGAAACCAACAAACCCCTAAGGTTTCAGACCAACGTATCTTTTTAGTCGATTTGATCTTTAATCCAAGGCGTCTCTGTACGAGGAAATAGTATAGACACATAAGGCCAAGCGTTTTAATGAGATAACCAATATTCTCAGGCAGAGGCCTAAGAATCAAACGCAGTACAAGGTTCGCTAAAATAATACTAATCCCAAGAAGGATCAGCAATCTCATTTCTTTTTTTGTCATTGAAAAGTCCCCCAACTTTCTTAACATTTTTTCAAGCATACGACGAAAAACATTTAAAGTCAAGGTCTTGAAGGTGTTTTTTTATGTGTTTTTAGTTATGAAGAGGCCAGTTCTTGATGACCTGTTTCTAATAGGAAGCCTATTCTATCGTTGAAACGGTTTATTATGAGAAATAAATGAACAGCTATAAGAAAGTATTAAGTAAAAACTCTTTAAAAGCCTTACGAATTACACTAAATTGTAAAGAAATGATTAAAATATAACAAAAGTGTGTCAAATTTTAAAAACGTGTAGCAAATATATAATATTTTTTTCAGAAAACTATTGCTAAATTTAAAAAATCACGGTAGTATATTAGGCGGTGAAGAATTAGGTTAAAAATGTTAACCAAGAAGGAGAAAGTGTAAATGAAAGTCAATCCATTTAAAACAACATTGTATTCAAGCGTATTGCTTGCAGGACTCGCGGCTACAAGTGTAGCAGCTGCAGATGAAGCTAAAGATGTAACAGCAACTACTGATGCTGATGCAACCGTATCAAATACGGCTGCAGAATCAAGTGCTAATCTTGTTAAGACAACAGGTGATGCAGCAGTTGTTACTACAGTACCTGGAACAGAAGAAAAAACTACTACTGAAACAGATACTACTGTAAAAACAACAACTAAAGCTATTGCTGAAGTTTCAAATCCTGACTTCGATAACGCTGTTAAAGCTGCAACAATGACTGCAGCAGCATCAAAAGATTCTGCTGATGTTAAAGCTGTCCAAGATCAAGCAGCTAGAGATGCTCAAGAAGCTTCAAATACAGTTGTTTCTGAAAATAAATTGACTCGTGAAGAAGCTGATGCAGCTCTTACATCTGCTAAAGCAAATGTTGTTGCAACAGGGGGATTCACAGCTACAGAAGAAGCAGGTATTAAACACACTAGCGTTGAAGCTGCTAACAATGACAACAAAGTTCAAACAACAGCTTTGACAACTGCGGTTTCAGAATATAAACAAAAACTTGCAGATTACAAGACACAATTGGATAAATACTACCAAGACGTTCTTGCTTATGCTGCTTGGGAAAAATCATACAAAGAGTACACTGGTGGAACAACAGCTCGTCTTTTGACAAAAGGCTTGGCTGAAAATGCTACTGGCTTGATTTATAAAACAGAATCTGATGCTACTATGACTGTTGAAAACTCAGCAGGTTCTGTTGACTACTTGGATAAAACAATCCAATCAGGTCATTCAGTAGATGAAATCCTTGAACAATTCAACACATCTCGTTACATTCCAAGTGACTTCAGTGCAGCTAACGGTACACAATACACTATCAATGCTGACGGTGAATACACTGAAGATGTATGGTTGAAGATGGCTACGGGTCAAACATTGACTGTAACATACAACAACCTAAACGGAACATCATTCAATGGTACTCCAGTTAAGAAAATTGTTGCAACTTACACTTTGGTAGAAACACCAAGTACAGATGGTTCAGCCATTGTTAAGTTGTACCACGATCCAACTAAGACACTTTTCATTGGTTCACAAACTGACGACACTAATAAAAAACTTCACGTTAAGATGAACTTGAACTTCTTTGATTCTGAGTCATCTGTGACACCACTTGATTTGTCTAAGAACGGTTCAGTTTTGAGTATCTCTTCACTTAACCACTGGAACACTGAGCTTGGAAACCACATTGAAAAAGTTGGTTTGAATGGTAATGAATACGTTCAAATTCCTGGTTCATCTATCACTTTGCATGAGGATGGTTATGCTTATGCAACAAACGATAACGAATTTGTGGCTAACGGTTCACGCTTTAACAGTGATCCAACAGTGGATCCAACAACTGGTGAAGTCACAGATGAAGGTTGGGATGCGATTAACTCAGACGGAACGCCTCGTACGAAGAATGCCTACTATGGTGCTGCTGCAACAATCTTCAAGGGTGAACCAATGGACTTTATCGCAGGTGGAAATAACCTTAATGTTCCAATCGCTTATTGGTTTGCGACAGATTCATCTGTAATTGTTCCTGAATTGCCAGAAGAACCAAACAAACCAGTTCTTCCAAATACTGTTTCAGCAAAAGTTACTTACCACAAAAACTTTGTATCTGTTGAAGAAACAACTGAGAAACCAAAACCTCAAGTACCAACAACTCCAGCAGAACCAACTCCAGGTAAACCTGTAACATCAACATCAGTACCTGTAATACCAACATCAGTACCTGTAAAAGAAGAAGCTCCAACTCTTCCAGCTACTGGTGAAAAATCAACAGCAGCTTCTGTAGCAGCAGGTGCAGCTATGGTGACATCAGCTTTGGCTTTGTTCGGTATCTCAACTTACAAACGTAAACACTAAGATAATACCTCAAAAGCTAGGAAATTTTCCTGGCTTTTTTGTGCACTTATATTGTATATTCAAGGCCTCCATTTTCCAGAAAAACTGCGAATAGATAGGTGGAGGTAAAAATGAAGAAAAAATTACTAAATTGTCTCTTACCGCTAGCTTGTCTAGCGACTGTTTCGGTTTCGTGTGGCAGCTCTGCTCAGGCGGCTGTTCTCGGGGATGACTACCCTTCCTCTTGGAAATATGGTGGTTTCGGCGTGGACCCTTGGACCATGTATTGGCGTCAGTGTACGTCCTTTGCAGCCTATCGCCTCAGTAACACCAATGGTTTCACTCTGCCTGTAGGTTATGGAAATGCCATCACTTGGGGCAGTATTGCACGTGCCAACGGTCACCGTGTTGACATGAACCCTGCCGTAGGGAGTATCGCCTGGTTCTCAGCTGGTGTCAATGGAGCAGGTCACATGGGACATGTCGCTTGGGTTGCGGAAGTTCGTGGTGATCAGGTGACCATTGAGGAGTACAACTACGATGCAGGTCAAGGGCCTGAGAAATATCACAAACGTAGTTTCCACAAGAGTCAAGTGTCTGGTTATATCCATTTTAAAGACCTCGAACCAGGGGCTCAAAATGGAAATCCTACTAACTCTTCTTTCAAAGTTGGTGATACGGTTCGCTTCACAGGAACTTTCCGTGTAACATCTATAGTAGGAAATAACATCACTAGTCAAGATTTAGCTGGAGGCACACCAACCAAACACAATATCGTTGATCCTGGACCTGTTCTTGAAGTTGATGGACAAGGCAATCCAACTTCAGACCAGTACCTCAATCCTGGTGAGACCTTTACTATTCCAGGTAACTTCAAAGTGCTAGCCATTGACCCACCGAGTGATGGGGTCCTTGTCCAAATCGGAAGTCGCAAAACTTGGGTAATCCAGTCTGTCCTTGAAAAGGTTTAAATCTATTGAACAATCGTGAGAATGGTTGCTATTTTGAGGGTATTAAATCATAATGTACTGACCCCAAAAGGTTAGACAATTAATTTAAGCAAAGGATTTAGTTCTGTATTGCACAGGACTAAGTCCTTTTCTACCATTTGTCAAGTATATCAAGGTATTTGCCGAAAAATAGTTTGACTTCCATAGTCAAACTAAGGAAATTGTCTTTTTTGAACTAAAGTTTAGTGTAAAAAGTGTACACTAAACCAACATCTTATCTGATGATTTTTTTGATAAGGCGTTACAACAATATGGCATAAACAATTTTACCGATTTTGGATAGAAGTATAATCATAAAGTTTGTTATGCGTTATGAGGTAATACATTGTTCTAATGAGACGATGTATAGAGGCAATCGTGTGTGGTTTGGTTGAAGTCACTTGCGATTGTCTTTTTCGTTTTAGTTTTGCCTTAATGCGCTTATTATTATAGTAATCAATGTAGTCTGCAATAGCTTGTTCCAATTGGTTAAGCGACTTAAATGTCTTCTCGTAACCATGAAACATCTCAGACTTAAGAATGCCAAAGAAGGGCTCCATCATGCCGTTGTCTGGACTATTGCCCTTACGTGACATGGATGGCTGAATCTCTTTATCCTCTAAAAAATGATGATAGAAATCATGTCGATATTGCACCCCTGGTCACTATGGAGAATAGTGTTCTCGTAATTGCCCTCTGTGAAGGCTTGTTCCAACATCATTTTTACTTGTGCTAAGTTCAGCGAAGTAGAAAGATTGTAGGCTATAATTTCGCTGTTAAAACCATCTAAAACTGGTGATAAATAGAGTTTTGGCTGCTTGCCGGAATGGCAAACCCTGTTACATCTGTGTAGCACTTTTCCATTAGTTTTGATGCTTCAAACTGGCGTTGAATGAGATTCTCTGCTTTCATACCAACCTCTCCTTGGTATGAATAATACTTACGTTTACGACGAATTCGAGCACTTAAACCAAGAGCCTTCATCAGACGCTGAATCCTCTTATGATTGACCCAAAAACCACGATTCGGAGTTCTCTCATTTTTTTTAGAACCGCATTTTCTGCTTGAAGACGTTCTAATTCCGTCATTTCTTCTAGCTTTTTCTTGTATTGTGCGAGCCAGTTAGGAAGCATCCCTTGATTTGGGAGAGAATATTCGAGAGAAACTCTATCTTGAGAACAGTATTCATGTAGGATTTTATCAATCATTTCTTCCTTTCTAAGTTCATAGATAAGGACTTTATCCTCATAAGTCAATTTCATAATAAAAACACCCTAGAAGTTAGATTTTTTCTGTCTAACTTTTGGGGTGTAGGTCATTTCACGGTTGGTTTTGACTAGTTAAGTAAAATCAAGTTAGTCGAAAATAATAAAAATAAAATTTTCTGATAGCTAACATATTCTATTGACCTTGACTAAAAAACAAAGGATGTTTTCTAATTTTTCAACAGTAACACAAATGCCTATATTATAGTGTTTTTGAACTGTTTTAACTATCTAAAAAGAGTGTTTAAAAATATTTTCAAAAAATATGAAATAAATTAATTGACAAAAAATTATAATAAAGTATAATAGATTGTGTTAGGAAGAGTTTGTTTTTTGGAAGGGTGACTCCCTGATTAAGAAAGACTAGCTTAGAATCTGGAATTCTAAGTTATCAAATTCCAATGTTTCATTGTGATGATTTAAAAAGAGAAGATTTAAACAGCAAAAAAATTAGATTAATCGATTTAAAACATCAGCATCATCGTAGCGGGAGCTAGCGGTATTTTTAATCCGTGTAGAGCTAACGACAGATTCAAAAACAGCAGAATCGGTAGAGACTAATCTTCAAAAGCGAAGAGGGAGAGAAAATAAAGCAGTAACTGCTAATATACCTATCAGAAGGTGGACTAAACCTAATGACTGATAGGTGGTATGTTTTGAGAGTGGCGTTTTTAGCAATACTCTTCTAGGAAATAGTATCTTGTAAGCAGTATGACGTTCTGTGTAAAGAAGCTAGAGGGAAAGCTTCTCAGATTGACTGACTATCAATCACAAGATACTCTTGACTAGAAACCATTTTGAGCCAACACAATTTTGAGTTTGTTGGTACTGAACTGCACCTAGGAAATTGGTGGTTCAATGTTAGTAAATAGAGACTTTAACTTGTAAAAGTCTAAAAATTGTTTTATCTCATTATCAACTCAAGGATTAAGTTTTTAGTGGGATTGAGGAATAAAAGGGTGAAAAGCATATTGGGATGATGCTTCAGTGACGGAATTTGATCAGATGTTTGTGAGAGCATCTGTCTATGCTACATTGACTATTTTTAATGGTTATGTTGGATAGAAACTGTTTTCAAGATCCTGATACCAAGGAAAGTTGGGGGATTTTCCTTTAGGTATCGAGATTGTTGAAAAGAGATCGAATGGACTGAGTGGCACTTGTATCCTAGGTTAAGCAATACACCTATAAACCTAAGTTTCCATACAGCAGGGAGCAAGTTTCAGTTTGAATGGGGGATGCATCTAGAGTAATCTAGATGTTTTTTTATTTTGTGAATTCTTTTACGAATAAGTAAGAGAGTGCACGAAGGAGAGAGTCATGTTAATTGCAAAAAATCAGGAGGGAAACCTCGTTTCAGCTCTAGAAACCTGTTTGAAACGTAAGGAATCCTATAGCTGTCCTGGATGCCAGGGAGTTGTCCTATTGAGGCATGGCCAGGTAATGTGCCCACATTTTGCTCATAAATCTTTGCAAGATTGTCAGTTCTTCTCGGAGAATGAATCGGCTCAACATTTATCGCTTAAGGCAGCCTTATATAAATCTTTGGTTAATCATGGTGAAAAAGTAAGTATTGAAAAGGTTTTGTCCGAGTTGGGGCAAATTGCAGATTTATTTGTTGGCGATTCCCTGGCTCTAGAAGTTCAGTGTTCTCGTTTATCCCAGCAACGTTTGAGAGAGAGGACATGTGCCTATCACCAAGCAGGTTACGAAGTGCGTTGGCTTTTGGGTGAGGAACTCTGGTTGAATGGACGTTTAACAGACCTACAGCGGGACTTTCTCTATTTTACGGCTAAGATAGGATTTCACCTATGGGAGCTTGATTGGAAGCGAGAGGAAATTAGACTTAAGTATCTCATCTATGAGGATATTTTTGGGAAAGTCTATTATTTAACTAAGGCCTGGCCACTAACCGAAAATCTCATGACAGTTTTACGTTTTCCTTATCAAGCAGAGCAGGTTGAGACTTATAAAGTAACTCAGCGAAAGAAGGTCTCACATGTGATTCAACGAGAATTAATGGGGAAAAATCCAAGGTGGATGAGAAGGCAGGAAGAAGCCTATCTTAAGGGAATGAATTTGTTATGCCTGTCTGATCAGGATTTTTTTCCACAAGTGAGATTTCCAGAATCTAAGCAGGGTTTTGTACAAATTAGACAGTCACTTGAAGGTTTTGAAAAGCTTTTTAAGCAATATTATCGAAAAAGGCATTTTTCTTATCGACAAACTCTCTACCCTCCCACCTTTTATGCTAAAATAGTAAAGAATAGACACAATTAAGGAGAATATTATGTCAGACAATCGTACTCATTTAGAAGAGAAATACACATGGGATTTGACGACCATTTTTGCGACAGATGCAGATTGGGAGACTGAATATGAAAGCACTGTTCAGGATTTGAAGAAGGCTAGTGCTTATGCAGGTCATCTTTTGGATTCTGCTAAGAACTTGCTTGAGGCAACAGAACTTTATATGAGCCTTATGCGTCGCTTGGAGAAAATCTATGTGTATGCGTCAATGAAAAATGACCAAGACACAACAGTAGGGCTTTACCAAGAGTACCAAGCTAAGGCCTCAAACCTTTACTCACAGTTGAGTGAAGCCTTTGCTTACTTTGAGCCTGAATTTATGACCTTGGATGATAAGAAATTAGCTGAGTTTAAAGAACAAGAGCCAGGTCTTGGACTTTATGACCACTATTTCGAACGCCTTTTGGCAAACAAGGACCACGTTCTTTCCCAAGAAGCTGAAGAGCTCTTGGCAGCAGCCGGTGATATTTTCAACGGTCCAACGGACACCTTCAATGTCTTGGATAATGCTGATATCCTCTTCCCATGGGTATCAGATGGTCAAGGGGATGTGGTTGAGTTGACACATGGTAACTTTATCACTCTCATGGAATCTAAGGACCGTGACATTCGTAAGGGAGCTTATGAAGCGATGTATGGGACTTATGAGCAGTTCCAACATACTTATGCACAAACACTCCAAGGCGTTGTCAAGGTTCACAATTACCAAGCCAAAGTTCGTCACTATAATTCAGCACGTCATGCAGCACTTGCGGCTAACTTTATTCCAGAGAGTGTTTATGACTCACTCTTGGAATCAGTGAACAAGCATTTGCCACTTTTACACCGTTACCTAGATTTGCGTAAGAAGGTCTTGGGACTTGATGAGCTTAAGATGTATGACGTCTATACACCACTTTCTGAGACTGAAACTGCTCTTACTTATGAAGAATCTCTCAAGAAAGCAGAAGAAGTCTTGGCAATCTTTGGTGAAGAGTATAGTAAAGGGGTTCATGCAGCCTTTACGGAACGTTGGATTGACGTTCACCCTAACAAAGGAAAACGTTCAGGTGCATACTCAGGTGGTGCCTACGATACCAATGCTTTCATGCTTTTGAACTGGCAAGACACTTTGGATAATCTCTTTACCTTGGTTCACGAGACTGGTCACAGTTTGCATTCAACTTTCACACGTCAGACTCAACCATATGTTTACGGAGATTACTCAATCTTCTTGGCAGAAATTGCGTCTACAACCAATGAAAATATCTTGACAGAAACGCTTCTTAAAGAAGTTAAAGATGACAAGACACGCTTTGCTATCCTTAACCACTATTTGGATGGCTTCAAGGGAACTGTCTTCCGTCAAACCCAATTTGCTGAGTTTGAACATGCTATCCATGAAGCGGATGCATCCGGTCAGATTTTGACAGCGGACTTCATGAATAAGCTTTACGCAGACCTCAATGAGAAATACTATAACCTCAAAGCTGAGGATAACTACGAAATTCAGTTTGAGTGGGAACGTATTCCGCATTTCTACATGAATTACTATGTCTACCAATACGCTACAGGATTTGCTGCGGCAAGCTACTTGGCTGAAAAAATTGTTCACGGTACTGAAGAAGATAAAGAAGCTTACCTTACTTACCTTAAGGCAGGAAGCTCAGACTATCCTTTGGAAGTCATCAAGAAAGCTGGTGTTGATATGACCAATACCGACTACTTAGATGCTGCCTTCAAAGTTTTTGAAGACCGTCTTGTTGAATTGGAAGCCTTGGTTGAAAAAGGTGTGCACCTTTCTTAAAAAGAAGTCACACTATGAGAGAATCATTCTGAATCAGGATGATTCTTTTTTTGTCTAAAAACGAACATTTACTAGAATGGAAGTTTTAATTGATATGGAAATACGTTGGTGAGCATATTTATAGCCCATGGTTTATATTCATGATAGACTAAAAACCTAACGTTTTATATTTTATAAGTGAACAATGTTCAGAAATAGAAAGTAGGTTTTTGTGAAAACAACCAATCGTTATCTTGTAGCAACGTGTGGTGTCTTACTCCATCTCATGTTGGGGTCTACCTATGCTTGGAGTATCTATCGTAATCCTATTATGGCCCAGACTGGCTGGGATCAATCTTCAGTTTCTTTTGCCTTTTCATTGGCCATCTTTTGTCTAGGGCTTTCTGCAGCTTTCATGGGACGTTTGGTTGAAAAATTTGGTCCTAGAGTGACTGGAAGTATGTCGGATGTTCTCTATGCTGGGGGAAATATTCTGACAGGAGTTGCCATTGCTCAGGGAGAGCTGTGGATGCTTTATCTTGGTTATGGTATTCTTGGTGGTCTAGGACTGGGTGTGGGTTATATTACGCCTGTTTCAACTATTATTAAGTGGTTTCCTGATAAGCGTGGCCTTGCGACTGGCCTTGCCATTATGGGCTTTGGCTTTGCCTCGCTGCTAACCAGTCCTATTGCTCAATATCTGATTCAGGCACGTGGTGTTGAGCAGACCTTTTATATTTTGGGAGTCGTTTATTTTGTTGTTATGCTATTTGTCTCACAATTCATTAAACGACCAAGTGTAGAGGAAGCACAACTGTTGGCTGACAAGAGTCCAAACCGTCAGGCTGCTGATTTGAGCAAGGGAGTTACGGCTAATGAGGCCCTGAAATCGTCAACTTTCTACTGGTTGTGGCTTATTTTGTTTATCAATATTTCATGTGGCTTAGCCCTTGTCTCTGCTATTTCTCCAATGGCTCAAGATATGGTTGGGATGTCAGCGGAATCAGCGGCAGTTGTTGTAGGTGTTATGGGAATCTTTAATGGTTTTGGTCGCCTTCTGTGGGCAGGTTTGTCGGATTATATTGGGCGTCCGAAGACCTTTATCCTCCTCTTTGTGGTTAATATTGTTATGGCCGCCCTCCTAATTGTCCTGCAAGTTCCACTTGTCTTTGTGGTTGCGATGGCTGTTCTGATGACTTGCTACGGGGCAGGATTCTCCTTGATTCCTCCCTACCTTAGCGATATCTTTGGGGCAAAGGAGTTGGCTACCCTTCATGGTTATATTTTGACTGCCTGGGCGATGGCAGCCTTAGTGGGGCCAATGCTCTTATCCGTAACCTACGAATTGGCAAAATCATACCAGATGACCTTGCTTGTTTTTATCGCTCTTTACGTGGTGGCTTTGGTCGTTTCCTACCTCTTGAAAAAGAGGGGGTTACGTCAAGTAGCTTAATGATGACGATTTGATTTATAGATAAGAAAAATCTCTGGCACTCGCTAGGGATTTTTTATATAATAAAACACATGGTTAAATCATATAGTAAAAATGCAAATCACAACATGCGACGTCCTGTAGTCAACAAGGATATTGTGGACTACATGCGAACGCATCTTCAGGAAAATAAAGGGCATTTGGCTGAACTGGAGGCCTTTGCTCGTAAGGAAAATATTCCAATTATCCAGCACGAAGTTGTTGCTTATTTCCGATTTTTATTGCAGACCTTGCAGCCTAAGAAAATCCTTGAGGTAGGAACAGCTATTGGTTTTTCAGCCCTTCTTATGGCTGAGTATGCACCTGATGCTCAGATTACAACGGTTGATCGTAATGAAGAAATGATTGGCTTTGCCAAGGAAAATCTAGCCAAGTATGACAGTCGCAAACAAATTACCTTGGTTGAAGGAGATGCAGCAGAAGTTTTGCAAGATTTGGACACTGATTATGATTTTGTCTTTATGGACTCAGCCAAGTCTAAATATATCGTCTTTCTGCCTGAAATCCTAAAACATCTCAAGGTAGGAGGTGTCATCGTCTTTGATGATATCTTCCAAGGGGGCGATATTGCCAAAGATATCATGGAGGTTCGTCGTGGTCAGCGTACGATTTACCGTGGCTTGCATCGTCTTTTTGATGCGACCTTAGATAACCCTGGATTGACTGCTAGTTTGGTTCCTATGAGTGACGGACTTCTTATGCTTCGGAAAAATTCTGAAAATATTATCTTGCCAGATTAAGCATTATTTAAGTAAGTGTGGTATAATAGCAGAGATATTGACAATTTAAGGAGTAGATAGAATGGCTAAAGAAAATGAAAACCTTGAGTCAACAGAAGAAACTGTTGAAGAGGTTGTAGCAGACAAAGACGCAGAACAAGAGCATCTTGATCGCCAAAAAGAAGAAGAGGAAAGCATCGCCCTCGCCAGTGAAAAAGCGAAAGAAAAAGCTAAGCGTGCTAAAACTAAAAAGACACGTGATGCTGGTAAACCAAGCTCAGGTGGTCGCTTCCTTGGAGGTCTTGCCCTTGTAGCTGTTTCAGCTCTCGTTGGTGCAGGTGCTATGTATGTTTCTCTAGGTAACAAAACAACTGAAGAAACAACTTTGGTATCTATGAAAGGTGATACTGTTACTGTTGGTGATGTTTTTGATTCACTTAAAGGTAGCAGCCAAACACAACAAAGTGTTTTGAGTGCAACTTTGCAAAAGGCTCTTGAAAAAGAATATGGTAGCAAGGTCAGCAAAGAAGACGTTGACAAAGCTTATAAGCAAGCTTCAGAACAATACGGAGATCAATTCTCACAAGTACTTGCAGCCTATGGTCAAACAGAAGAGTCATACCGTACTCAAATCCGTACACAAAAATTGGTTGAGTACGCTGTTAACCAAGCCGCTCAAAAAGATTTGACGGAAGCAAATTACAAGGCTGCCTATGATAACTACACACCAAATACAGAGGTGCAAGTGGTTTCAACTACTGATAAAGCAGTGGCAGATAAGGTGGACTCTGAAGCTAAGGCAGAAGGAGCAGATTTCTCACAAGTAGCTAAAGATAACAGCTTGGAAGTGACTTCTAAGACGGTTAACTCAGCTTCTCAAGACTTCCCAGCAGATGTTTTGACAGCAGCCTTCAAACAAGATGCTAATGCCGTCTCTGACGTAGTGACTGTTTCAAACAGCTCAACTGGTGCTGCGACTTACTACATCGTCAAAACTGTTTCAAAATCTGAGAAAAATGCAGATTGGAAAAACTATAAGGATGATTTGACTAAGGTTATCATCAATGGTAAGAAATCTGATACTAACTTCACTAACTCAGTGATTGCTAAGGTCCTTAAGAAATATAATGTTAAAGTTGTAGACAAGGCCTTTAGCGCAATTCTTGACCAGTATGTGACTGGTTCTGGGGCTTCATCAAGTTCATCATCAAGCTCTAGCAAATAAATCACAAGATAGAGTTGATAATGCTATTATCAGCTTGACCTAAGACCTAAAACACGTTAAAATGGAGAGTGGCTGAAAGTTCTAATATCATGACATTTTTAGCCTTCCCTTTGAGATTGGTAATCATCGCTTCTGATACAGAAAAATGGCGGTCGCTGCGAGCCATGGACGAATCTGGTTACTTGCTACTCAAAGTTCACAATTAAAGACAAATAAGAATGACAAGTTCATTGAATGAAGGTGGTACCGCGGTTCACGTCGCCCTTCGTTTAGTGGACTTGTCTTTTATTCTTTGGGTATTTTCTGAATGAAATGTGTGGCAATATTGGAGGTGGCGTATGAAAACCTATTTTGTCAAACAGAAGTTTCGATTGGGTGGCGAACGCTTTGATATCAAGGATGATCAAGGTAGAGTTGCCTATCAGGTTGAAGGGTCCTTCTTTAAGATTCCAAAGACCTTTACGATTTTTGGTGAGGATGGTCGTGAGATTAGTCATATCACCAAGGAGCCGCTTAGTCTCTTGCCTAAGTTTACAGTAGACTTGCGGGATGGTTCGAGTTTTTACATTCGAAAAAAATTAACCTTTCTTCGTGATAAGTATGATGTCGATAATCTTGGTTTGCGAATAGAGGGTAATATTTGGGACTTGGATTTTCAACTACTTAATAGTCAAAATCAGGTAGTTGCTAGGATTCAAAAGGAGCTCTTCCATCTGACATCGACCTATACTGTTACTGTTTATGAAAATACTTACGCCGATTTAGCCATTTCCCTGTGTGTTGCTATTGACTATGTGGAAATGCTCGAGAATAGCTCAAAATAAAAAACAATTAATTAAGGAGAAACAATGAAACAACTTACTTCAGCACAAATTCGTCAAATGTGGCTTGATTTCTGGAAATCAAAAGGTCACGCTGTTGAACCATCAGCTAACTTGGTTCCAGTTAACGATCCAACCCTTCTTTGGATTAACTCAGGGGTTGCCACTTTGAAAAAATACTTTGATGGCTCTGTGATTCCTGAAAATCCACGTATCACTAACTCACAAAAGGCTATCCGTACCAACGATATCGAAAATGTTGGTAAGACAGCTCGTCACCACACAATGTTTGAAATGCTTGGTAACTTCTCAGTTGGTGACTACTTCCGTGATGAAGCCATCGAATGGGGTTATGAGCTTTTGACAAGCCCAGAGTGGTTTGATTTTCCAAAAGACAAACTTTACATGACTTACTATCCAGATGATAAAGATTCATACAACCGTTGGATTGCTTGCGGTGTTGAACCTAGTCATTTGATTCCAATTGAAGATAACTTCTGGGAAATCGGTGCTGGCCCTTCAGGACCAGACACTGAGATTTTCTTTGACCGTGGCGAAGACTTTGACCCTGACAATATTGGTATCCGTTTGCTTGAAGAAGATATTGAAAACGACCGTTACATTGAAATTTGGAACATCGTTTTGTCACAATTCAACGCAGATCCAGCTGTTCCACGTTCAGAATATAAGGAACTTCCTAATAAAAACATTGATACGGGCGCGGGTCTTGAACGTCTTGTAGCCGTAATGCAAGGGGCTAAAACAAACTTTGAAACAGACCTCTTCATGCCTATCATTCGTGAAATCGAAAAAATGTCTGGTAAAACTTATGATCCAGATGGTGACACAATGAGCTTCAAGGTCATCGCTGACCACATCCGTTCATTGGCATTTGCCATTGGTGATGGTGCCCTTCCAGGTAATGAAGGTCGTGGTTATGTCCTTCGTCGTCTTCTCCGTCGTGCCGTAATGCACGGCCGTCGTCTCGGCATTTCTGATGCTTTCTTGTACAAACTTGTTCCAACTGTTGGTCAAATCATGGAAAGCTATTACCCAGAAGTTCTTGAGAAGAAAGACTTTATCGAAAAAATCGTTAAACGTGAAGAAGAAACCTTTGCACGTACTATCGATGCAGGTTCAAGCATGCTTGACGAGCTTCTTGCTAACCTTAAGAAATCTGGTAAAGATATGCTTGAAGGTAAAGACATCTTCAAACTTTATGATACTTACGGATTCCCAGTGGAATTGACAGAAGAGTTGGCTGAAGATGAAGGCTTCAAGATTGACCATGAAGGTTTTAAAGCAGCCATGAAAGAACAACAAGAACGTGCGCGTGCTAGCGTAGTTAAAGGTGGTTCTATGGGTATGCAAAATGAAACCCTCGCAAACATCACTGAACCATCTGAGTTCTTGTATGAAGCAGAGACTGCAGAAAGCCGTTTGAGCGTAATCGTTGCTGACGATGCTCGTCATGATAGTGTAAATTCTGGTCAAGCACTCCTTGTCTTTGAACAAACACCATTCTACGCTGAAATGGGCGGACAAGTAGCAGACCACGGTACGATCTCAGATGCAGCTGGTACAGTCGTTGCGCGTGTTGTTGACGTTCAACGTGCACCAAATGGACAAGCGCTTCACACTGTTGAGGTTGAAGGTGAACTTGTTGTAGGTGCTAACTACAAACTTGAAATTGACCACACACGTCGTCACCGTGTTATGAAAAACCACACAGCGACTCACCTCTTGCATGCTGCCCTTCATAATATTGTTGGTGATCATGCTGTCCAAGCGGGTTCTCTTAATGAACAAGAATTCTTGCGTTTCGACTTCACTCACTTTGAGGCTGTAACTCCAGAAGAATTGCGTGCTATTGAAGAACAAGTCAACGAAGAAATCTGGAAAGCCACTCCAGTAACAACTATTGAAACAGACATTGACACTGCTAAATCAATGGGAGCTATGGCCCTCTTTGGTGAAAAATATGGTAAGAATGTTCGTGTCGTTTCAATCGGTGATTACTCTGTTGAGCTTTGTGGTGGTACACACGTTGCCAACACTGCTGAAATCGGTATGTTCAAGATTGTCAAAGAAGAAGGTATCGGTTCAGGAACACGTCGTATCTTGGCAGTGACATCACGTGAAGCTTACCTTGCTTACCGTGAAGAAGAAGATGCCCTCAAAGCAATCGCAGCAACACTTAAGGCACCACAATTGAAAGAAGTACCTAACAAGGTTGCTAGCCTTCAAGAGCAGTTGCATGCCCTTCAAAAAGAAAATGCTGCTCTTAAAGAAAAAGCAGCAGCAGCAGCAGCTGGTGATGTCTTCAAAGACGTTAAAGAAGCTAATGGTGTTCGTTACATCGCTAGCCAAGTGGAAGTATCTGACGCAGGTGCCCTTCGTACATTTGCTGACCAATGGAAACAAGCAGACTACTCTGACGTCCTTGTCCTTGCAGCTCACATTGGCGAAAAAGTTAATGTCCTTGTAGCAAGCAAGTCTAAGGATGTTCACGCAGGTAATGTCATCAAGGTTCTTGCACCAATCGTATCAGGTCGTGGTGGTGGTAAACCAGATATGGCCATGGCCGGTGGTAGCGATGCCAATGGTATCCAAGATCTTCTTTCAGCAGTAGCAGAACAGCTTTAAGATGTGATACAATAAAAGAAACTTGAAAAGGTAGGATGAAAATCCTATCTTTTTTTCTTGTCTCACGAAAACCACTAGCTGTGCTAGTGGTTCC
>NZ_KV832501.1:0-27448 GCF_001837455.1 Streptococcus sp. HMSC068F04 | reverse complement strand
CAGAGGCTTTCAGCCGAAGAGCAAGCCACCTGTTCTCACGGGTGGTTTTGACTGTTTTTATCAGTTTTATAGTGACATAAATGTCGCTATTTTATTTCTTATCTATCTCTTATAATAGGTTTCGTAATTAATTTAATTACAAAAATTATATCTATTAATAGGAGGTTGAATGGAACAAGAAATTTTTGTTCACGCATATGAAGTTGTAAGGCCGATTGTACTTAAGGCTAGTAGACAATATTTCATCCAACTTTGGGACCAAGCTGATATGGAGCAAGAGGCTATGATGACGCTTTATCAGCTTTTAGAAAAGTTTCCTGAATTAAAGTCTGATGATGATAAGCTACGGCGTTATTTTAAAACGAAATTTAGGAATAGACTTAATGATGAGGTTAGAAGGCAGGAGTCTGTAAAACGACAAGCTAATCGACAATGTTATATCGAAATTTCAGATATTGCTTTTTGTCTTCCGAATAAAGAGTTAGATGCTGTTGATAGGCTTGTTTATGATGAGCAGCTTAATGCTTTCCGTAATCAGTTGTCTTCGGAAGATGCTACTAAGTTAGACCGTTTGCTAGCTGGGGAGTGTTTTAGAGGTCGAAAAAAGATGATTCGAGAGTTAAAAGTTTGGATGGTTGATTTTGATCCTTACAATGAAGATGATTAATTCTCGATATAGAACTGGACTAGTATTATTGTGTATAAGTCATAGAAAAAACACTTCGAAAGTAGATTTATCTTATCTATCTTTTGAAGTGTTTTTAATGTGATGAATTTATTTTACTGCTATAGGGTTTCCAATGAATCTTGGAAGTTCAATACTTTCTTTAATTAGGGCTTCTTGGTAAAGTTTTAAGAAGTCTGCATAGATATGAGTTTGTTGTCCATTTTGTGTAAAGATGTCAATACGAAATACCAGTTGTCCAGAAGGAGTTGTGCTTAATCCAATAATATTAGGTGCTCCACTGATTTGAGGATAGTTTTCAATGTTTTCTTGATTTACTTCTTGGATGATGCTGGTCACCTTATTGATATCGGTTGATGGATAGACTGGGATATCAATTTGAGCTCTCATGTCTCCTCGAGATTTGTTGGATACAATTGTGATATTTCTGTTAGGTATAAAATGGAGGGTCCCATCAAATCCTCGAATTTGAGTAGTTCGAATACCTACGGTTGAAATAAGGCCTGTAACGGGTCCTACTTCAACTGAGTCACCGACTTCAAATTGGTTTTCTAACAAGATGAAAAAACCATTAACGACATCTGATAGGAAGCCTTGAGCTCCTAGACCAAGAGCAACTCCAGCAAGTCCTGCACCAGCAAGGAGGCTAGATACTGGAACCCCAAGGATACTAAGAAGCCAGTAAACAAGGAAAAAGTATAGCACGTAGTTCATGCAATTGTGTAGTAAACGTTCAATGGTTTTTTGTCGAGCAGGTGTTTGAATTGTCCAAGCTAGAGAGCGTCCGACTGTATGTTTAAAAAGGAAGTTGATAATCTTCTTACTAAGAAGAAAGATTATGAGAAGAATGAGGAGCTTAATCCCTTTTGTAATGAGTACCATTAGGGTCTCTTCAAAATTAAATTGTTGGATGTATCTTTGTAAAATATTCATAGCTTTAGTTTATCAAAAATTTGAAAAAGTAGCAGTTCCTAACGATTTTCTTGTGATTAAATTGGAGAAAAAAACTTTTAAAAGGCTTTGAAATATGGTAAACTAAACTGTATCTATAAAAAATTTTAAGGAGAATGACTACATGTCTGTATCATTTGAAAACACAGCCACTAACCGTGGTGTGGTGACATTCACTATCGGTCAAGATAAAATTCAACCAGCTTTGGATCAAGCGTTTAACAAGGTTAAAAAGAATTTGAACGCTCCAGGCTTCCGTAAAGGACACATGCCTCGTGCCGTATTTAACCAAAAATTTGGTGAAGAAGCTCTTTACGACGATGCTTTGAATGCAATTCTTCCAGCAGCTTATGAAGCAGCGATTGCTGAACTTGGTCTTGATGTTGTTGCACAACCAAAAATTGATGTAAAATCAATTGAAAAAGGTCAAGATTGGACACTTACTGCAGAAGTTGTTACAAAACCTGAAGTAAAACTTGGTGCATATAAAGATCTTGAAGTTTCAGTTGAGGCTTCTAAAGAAGTTACTGATGAAGAAGTTGATGCTAAGCTTGAAAACGAACGCAAAAACTTGGCTGAATTGGTCGTTAAAGAAGGTGCAGCTGAAAATGGCGACACTGTTGTTATCGACTTTGTTGGTTCAGTAGATGGTGTTGAATTTGACGGTGGTAAAGGTGAAAACCACTCTCTTGAACTTGGTTCAGGTCAATTTATCCCAGGATTCGAAGACCAATTGGTTGGAGCAAAAGCTGGTGATGAAGTAGAAGTTAAAGTAACTTTCCCAGAAGACTATCAAGCTGCTGACCTTGCAGGTAAAGCTGCTGTATTTGTTACTAAAGTTAACGAAGTTAAAGCTAAAGAAGTTCCTGCTCTTGATGATGAGTTGGCTAAAGATCTTGACGATGAAGTTGAAACTCTTGATGAGTTGAAAGCTAAATACCGTAAAGAACTTGAAGCAGCTAAAGAAATCGCATATGATGACGCTGTTGAAGGTGCTGCACTTGATTTGGCTGTTGAAAACGCTGAAATTGTTGAATTGCCAGCAGAAATGGTTGAAGACGAAGTTCACCGTGCTATGAACGAATTCATGGGTAACATGCAACGTCAAGGTATCTCTCCTGAAATGTACTTCCAAATCACTGGTACAACTCAAGAAGATCTTCACAAACAATATGAAGCTGACGCTGACAAACGTGTGAAAACTAACCTTGTTATCGAAGCTGTTGCTGCTGCTGAAGGATTCGACGCTACAGAAGAAGAAATCCAAAAAGAAATCAATGATCTTGCAGCTGAGTACAACATGGAAGTATCACAAGTTTCTGCACTTCTTTCACCTGAAATGCTTAAACACGATATCACTATGAAGAAAGCTGTTGAAGTTATCACAAGCACAGCAAAAGTTAAATAATATGACTAAAATCAAGTTTCTGTTGAGACTTGATTTTTTCTTCTATAAATGCTTTGACTATTGACTCTTTTTAGCGTAAAATAAAAGGTAGCGAAAAATTGATTGCTGAGCTATTTCTGATGGAAACTAGCTTGAGTAAGAATGAAGGAGAACCACTTTGGAATTAGACGTATTTGCTGGACAAGAAAAAAGTGAATTATCAATGATTGAAGTGGCCCGTGCTATCTTAGAAACACGTGGTCGTGATAATGAAATGTATTTCAATGATTTAGTCAATGAAATTCAAAATTACTTAGAAAAATCGGATGCTGATATCCGCAATGCTTTGCCATTCTTTTATTCAGATTTGAATACGGATGGAAGTTTCATTCCACTAGGTGATAACAAATGGGGCTTGCGTTCATGGTATGCAATTGATGAAATCGATGAAGAGGTCATCACATTGGAAGATACTGATGAAAATGCACCAAAACGTAAGAACAAGAAAGTTAATGCCTTCATGGATGGTGATGAAGATGCCATCGATTATAATGACGATGATCCAGAAGATGAAAACTTCACACCTGATTCTGATAGTCTTGAATATGACGACGATAGCGAAGATGATGAGAAAGCCGAAGTGGAATCTTATGACTCTGAGTTGAATGAAATTATTCCAGATGATGATTTGGATGATGTTGAGTTGTCAGAAGAAGATGATGACGATGACTATGAGGATGAGTCAAACGACTAAGTTTTCATTGACAAATGGTCTTGGATAGTTTAGACTATTTATCGGGCACCTCTTTTGAAGAGGTCATGATTAAGGCTCCCAGAGTGAAACTCTTGGGGGTCATTTTTGTTTTTAGTCATTTACTAGACTTGTCTAAGGTGAGGTACTTTGTACCGCTCCCATCAGGTACTAGGAAAGGGCTGTCGTGATTATCTGAGTGGGTAATCAATCTACTATCTGTTGTTGTTTTGAATTATATTATAAGGAGTTAACATGACAAAATATATTTTCGTCACTGGTGGTGTGGTATCTTCAATTGGTAAAGGGATTGTAGCTGCAAGTCTTGGACGTTTGCTTAAGAATCGTGGTCTTAAGGTTACGATTCAAAAATTCGATCCTTACATCAATATTGACCCAGGGACAATGAGTCCTTACCAACACGGTGAAGTTTATGTTACTGATGATGGTGCTGAAACTGACCTTGACCTTGGTCACTACGAACGTTTTATTGATATCAATCTTAATAAATACTCTAACGTGACTACTGGTAAGATTTATAGCGAAGTTTTGCGTAAGGAACGTAAAGGGGAGTATCTTGGTGCGACTGTTCAGGTGATTCCGCATATCACAGATGCTTTGAAAGACAAGATTAAGCGTGCAGCAACAACGACTGATTCAGATGTCATTATCACTGAAGTTGGTGGTACGGTTGGGGATATTGAAAGTCTCCCATTCCTTGAAGCACTTCGTCAAATGAAGGCTGATGTTGGTTCTGACAACGTTATGTATATCCACACAACGCTTCTTCCTTATTTGAAGGCTGCTGGTGAAATGAAGACAAAACCAACGCAACACTCTGTTAAGGAATTGCGTGGTTTGGGTATCCAACCAAATATGTTGGTTATTCGTACAGAACAACCTGCTGGTCAAGGGATCAAGAATAAATTGGCTCAGTTCTGTGATGTTGCACCTGAGGCTGTTATCGAATCACTCGACGTGGAACATATCTATCAAGTTCCACTTAATATGCAGGCTCAAGGTATGGATCAAATCGTTTGTGATCATTTGAAACTGGATGCTCCAGCTGCAGATATGACAGAATGGTCTGCTATGGTTGATAAGGTACTTAATCTTAAGAAGACAACTAAGATTGCCCTTGTTGGTAAGTATGTGGAGCTTCACGATGCTTACTTGTCAGTGGTTGAGGCACTTAAACACTCTGGTTTGGCAAATGATACTGCCATTGATATTGACTGGGTCAATGCTAATGATTTGACTGCCGAAAATGTTGCTTCTCGTTTGGTTGATGCTGATGGGATCATCGTGCCTGGTGGTTTCGGTCAACGTGGTACTGAAGGAAAGATTCAAGCTATTCGTTATGCGCGTGAAAATGATGTGCCAATGTTGGGTGTCTGTCTTGGTATGCAATTGACATGTATTGAGTTTGCTCGTCATGTCCTTAACTTGGATGGCGCTAATTCAGCTGAGCTTGATCCAAACACAAAATATCCAATTATCGATATTATGCGTGATCAAATTGACATTGAAGATATGGGTGGTACTCTTCGTCTCGGTCTTTACCCATGTAAGTTGAAACCAGGTTCTAAGGCTGCTGCCGCTTATGGCAACCAAGAAGTTGTTCAACGTCGTCACCGTCACCGTTATGAATTTAATACTAAGTTCCGTGAACAGTTTGAGGCTGAGAGCTTTGTATTCTCAGGTGTGTCACCAGATAATCGTTTGATGGAGGTTGTAGAACTCCCAGACAAGAAATTCTTTGTGGCAGCGCAATACCACCCAGAATACCATAGCCGTCCAAACCATGCTGAAGAACTTTACACTGCCTTTGTGACAGCAGCGGTTGAAAATGCTAAATAATAAACTAGGACAGAGTGGGACAGCCTACTCTGTTTTTTATTGGCTCCTTTTATGCTAAAATAAAGGGAATAATAAGAAAGAACGAGGAAAACAAATGGCTAAATTCGGCTTTTTGTCAGTATTAGAAGAAGAATTGGATAAGCACCTGGACTATGATTTCGCGATGGACTGGGATAAAAAGAATCACGCTGTAGAAGTAACGTTTATCCTAGAAGCGCAAAACAGTAGCAATGTGGAGACTATTGATGATAAGGGTGAAGTGTCTGATGAAGATGTTATTTTTGAAGACTACGTGCTCTTTTACAATCCAGCAAAATCACGTTTTGATGAAGAGGACTACCTAGTGACAATCCCGTATGAACCTAAGAAAGGTCTATCTCGTGAGTTTTTGGCTTATTTTGCGGAGACCCTAAATGAGGTGGCGACAGAAGGATTGAGTGACTTGATGGATTTTCTATCTGATGATGGACCTGAGGAATTTGGTTTGGTTTGGGACAAAGATGCTTTTGAAAAAGGGAAAGCTCAACTTGAAGAGAAGGAATTTTTTGCTTATCCAAGGTATTAAAGGGAGCGAAAAAGGATGGATGCTTATTTAAAAGATCAGTTTGATTTTACAGGTGTTAAGGCTGCCTTACTCGTAGAGCAAAGTATTTTGGTCATTCTCAGAGATAATAAACCAGATATTCCTTGGCCAAATACATGGGAATTGCCAGGTGGTGGAAGAGAAGGTCAAGAAACGCCTCTTGAATGTCTTCAACGTGAGGTCTGGGAGGAGCTGGGCTTGACTTTGACAGAGGAATCGATTATTTGGTCGAAAATCTATCCTAGTATGTTGGATAAAGATAGGTCAGCTGTCTTTGTGGTTGGCCGAATTAGCCAAGAGCAGTATCGTGAGATTCGTTTTGGTGACGAGGGTCAGGAATTTAAACTAATGCCTGTAGAGGATTTTATAAAAGCAGAAGGTGTCATTCCCCAGTTGCAGGAACGAGTACGTGATTATGTGGAGAAGAAATGATGATAACACTTGAGAGAGTCAGAGCAGAAGATTTAGAAACGATTATTGCCATTCAAAGAGCCAGTTTTAAGGCAGTCTATGACAAATACCAAGATGAATATGATCCCTATCTAGAGGATCGCGAACGAATCAAGTGGAAACTGGTAGAGCGTCCCAATAGCTATTACTACTTTGTGAAAGACAACGAAGAGAAGATCGGATTTTTACGAGTTCAGACCAATGAAGAATTAACGGAAGCTTGGTTGGGAACGGCAGCGATTTTGCCCCAGTATCAAGGGAAAGGTTATGGTTCTGAGGGTCTGAGATTGCTAGAAATGGAATTTCCAACTGTCACACAATGAGATTTGTGTACGGTGTTACAGGATGCAGGCATGGTCACATTCTACGAGAAAAACGGCTATCGTCAAACCCATATCGAACCTGAAAAAGAAGGTATGGATATGGTCTACATGAAAAAAATGATAGAGAAATAGAAAGGAAGGTTCAGTTTTTCGACTGAATCTCTTATATAGGTTGATAAAATATATGGACAAATGGCAAGAACTAACGATTGAGGTTAATCGTGAGGTCGAAGAGGCGGCTTCGAATATTTTAATTGAATCTGGTAGTCAAGGTGTGGCTATTGATGATAGTGCAGATTATTTGGAAAATGCGGACCGTTTTGGTGAGCTTTATCCTGAGGTTGAACAGGTTGAGACGGTTAAAATTACGGCTTATTATCCGGAGTCAGCAGATATCGAAGCTATTACTAAGCAGGTTAATGAGCGTTTGGCTGAGTTGACGGATTTTGGTCTTGAAACTGGAGATATTCACTTGGCTACTCAAGAATTGGTTGAAGAAGACTGGGCTGAGAATTGGAAGAAGTACTATGAACCAGCTCGCATTACCCACGATTTGACTATCGTACCGTCATGGACGGATTATGAGGCATCAGTAGGTGAGAAGATTATCAAGCTAGATCCTGGCATGGCCTTTGGAACCGGAACACACCCAACGACTAAGATGAGTCTTTTTGCACTCGAACAGGTGCTTCGTGGTGGTGAGACGGTGATTGATGTGGGAACTGGTTCGGGTGTCCTCTCGATTGCTAGCTCTCTTCTTGGAGCTAAGGAAATCTACGCCTATGACCTTGATGATGTGGCGGTTCGAGTGGCACAGGAAAACATTGATATGAATCCTGGCATGGAAAATATCCACGTTGCTGCAGGTGATCTTTTGAAGGGTGTAACTCAAGAAGCTGATGTTATCGTGGCTAATATTTTGGCGGATATTCTCATCCATCTGACGGAAGATGCCTACCGTTTGGTTAAGGATGAAGGTTATTTGATTATGTCAGGGATTATCTCTGAAAAATGGGATATGGTGCGTGAATCGGCTGAGAAAGCTGGTTTCTTCCTAGAAACTCACATGGTTCAGGGAGAGTGGAATGCTTGTGTCTTCAAGAAGACAGATGATATTTCAGGTGTGATCGGAGGCTAAATGCAACAGTATTTTATAAAGGGGCAAGTTGAAAATCCAGTAATCATCAAAGATAAGGATACTGTGAAGCATATGTTTAACGTTATGCGTTTAACAGAGGATGATCAGGTTGTCTTGGTTTTTGAAGACGGTATCAAGCGTCTTGCACGTGTGACTGACCGTGAGAATCATGTCTTTGAAGTGATTGAAGACTTAAATGATAATGTTGAGATGCCTGTATCTGTAACCATTGCCTCTGGCTTTCCAAAGGGAGATAAGCTAGAGTTGGTGACACAAAAGGCAACAGAGCTTGGAGCTCAGGCTATTTGGTCCTTCCCTGCCGACTGGTCTGTGGTCAAGTGGGATGGTAAGAAGCTTGCCAAGAAGGAAGATAAGCTTGCCAAGATTGCTCTAGGATCTGCAGAACAATCTAAGCGTAATCGTGTTCCAGAGGTTAGATTGTTCGAGAAGAAGGGAGAATTTCTATCAGAATTAGATAATTTTGATAAGATTTTTATCGCCTATGAGGAAACAGCCAAAGCAGGCGAGTTGGCTACTCTAGCTCGTGAGTTGGCTCAGGTAGAGAGTGGTCAGAAAATTCTCTTTATCTTTGGACCAGAAGGTGGTATTTCTCCGTCTGAGATTGATGCTTTTGAGGAAGCTGGTGGCCTTAAAATTGGCCTTGGACCGCGTATTATGCGGACGGAAACGGCTCCTCTCTACGCTTTGAGTAGTGTGAGTTATGCCCTAGAATTGAATAAATAAGAGAAAGTTGGCTTTGTTCCAACTTTTTTTGTTTAAGCTAAGATTGAATCTTGTTATTGGTTTTGTATGACAAATCGAGTAATTCTAAAAAAGTTGATAATCTTATTTAGGTTTAATATAATTGTATTATCTTTATAAAAGGGGAAGATTTTTAATGAAAACGAATCGTTATGTGACTCAATCTGCTGTGGTTTTGGGCCTTTTTGCTCTCTTGACTGTGCCACAAGTCGTAGGGCAAGCTGATGAAGCAACGGCACCTGTATCAACTACTTCTGCTGAAACTGTGGCAGATAGTGGTGCATCAGTAGTATCAGGACAAGGAACTTCTGGGACAGCTGTTCAAGGAGGAACAGAGACTGTCTCTGCTACACCAACAACAGTAGCGACAAATGCGTCTACAGAGCCATCAGCTAATACCTCAACGACCCAAGCAAGTCGAGAAGCGAGTGCTGTTTTGACGAATGCCAATCAGGTGACACCAGCAGTGCCAGTACAGGCTGAAACTGTTACAGAGCCTGCTCATGAGGGCCAGACCGTTGATATGCAGATTTTGTCAACAACAGACCTTCATACCAACTTAGTTAACTATGATTATTATCAAGATAAGCCGTCTCAAACAGTTGGTTTGTCTAAAACTGCTGTCCTTATCAAAAAAGCCCGTGAAACCAATCCCAATACGGTTTTAGTGGACAGTGGGGATACGATTCAGGGAACTCCTTTTGGAACTTATAAGGCCTTGATTGATCCTGTTGCCCAAGGTGAGACTCACCCTATGTATAAGGCTTTTGAGATGCTTGGTTATGATGCCGAAACGCTTGGAAACCACGAGTTTAACTATGGTCTAGAATTTTTGGATCGTATGGTTAAGGCTGCTAAGATTAACATTATCAATGCTAATGTGCGTAATGCTCAGACCGGTGATTACTATTACAACCCTTATAAGATTGTTAACAAGACCTTTACTGATACGGACGGCAAACAGGTAACACTAAAAATCGGTATTACTGGTGTTCTTCCAACACAGATTTTGGTTTGGGATAAGGCCAACCTTGAAGGTAAGGTAACCGTTGATGATCCAATGGAGGCTGTTAAGGCTATCGTTCCTAAGATGAAGGCTGCAGGAGCTGACTATATCCTTGTTGCTGCTCACTCTGGTATTGGTGACAATGAATATACCAAGAATGAGGAAAATGAGGGTTACCAAATTGCTGGTATCGAAGGCGTTGATGCTGTTGCGACAGGGCATTCTCACGCTGATTTCCCAAATGGAGATGGCACAAGTTTTTATGCGAAATACCCTGGTGTAGATGATGTCAATGGTCTCATCAATGGGAAACCTGTGGTTATGGCTGGTAAATTTGGGGATCATCTAGGTATCATGGATGTCAAATTGACTTACACGGATGGTAAATGGAAAGTCGTCAATAGTAAGGCTAAGCTTGAAAAGATTGATACTAAGTCAGATGTTGCGGACAAGGACTTAATTGACATGGCAGCTCATGACCATAATGGAACAATCAACTATGTTCGTAAGGAAGTTGGTGAGACTACAGCACCAATTACTAGCTACTTTGCTCAGGTTCAGGATGATCCATCTATTCAAATAGTTAATAATGCACAACTATGGTATGCTAAAAAACAAGTAGCGGGAACAGCAGATGAGAATCTTCCACTCCTCTCAGCTGCAGCACCTTTCAAGGCAGGGACTCGTGGAGATGCGACCTACTATACCGATATTCCAGCTGGGCCATTGGCCATTAAGAACGTCGCAGACCTCTACCTCTACGACAATGTTACTGCCCTACTCAAAGTGACTGGAGCACAAATCAAAGAATGGTTGGAAATGTCTGCAGGACAGTTCAATCAAATTGACCCTAACAGCAAAGAACCACAGCAACTCATTAACAGTAGCTATCGCTCATACAATTACGATGTGATTGATGGGTTGACTTATAAATTCGATTTGACACAACCTAACAAATACGATCGCGAAGGTAAGTTGGTTAACCCAGATGCTAGCCGTGTTCGTGACTTGGCTTATCAAGGGAAACCTATTGATTTGAATCAGACTTTCCTTGTCGTGACTAACAACTATCGTGCGACTGGTAACTTCCCTGGTGTTAAAGATGCTGCAGAAAAACGTCTCCTCAATCTTGAAAATCGTCAGGCCATCATTGATTATATCGTTAGTGAGAAAACGATTAATCCGAGTGCCGATGGAAATTGGAGTTTCGTTCCTAATATTACGAATGCAGATATCCGTTTTGCTTCATCTGATAATGCGCGTGCCCACCTTGCTGGTCAGGATGCCATTAGTTATGTAGGACCATCAACACAAGCCGGATTTGCAGAGTACCGCTTGATTGTTAAGGAAAAGGCAAATCAAGTTGAGGATACGACTAAGAAAGAATCTGAGAAGTCACCAAAAGGTTCTGAGACAGCGGATCAAACTAAGCGTGAGACACCAAAAGCTACTGTAGGTGCCAGCGTGGCTAAACCTGCCCCAGCTATCCAATTGTCAAATGCTCAAGTCGTTATCTTGCCTCAAGCTCAAGTACAAGAAGCCCAAGGTTCAAGTTCAGTTAAGGCCTTGCCAAACACTGGTTCAGACGAATCTGTGTCAGCAACTTTAGCTGGTCTGGTTCTTATGACCTTGGTTGGATTCTTTGGAATCAAAAAACACGAAAAAAATTAAGCAAAGGAAAAAGCCCCTGACAGGGCTTTTTTGCTCTAGTTTTAGCGTTGGTTAAAGTTCTTTTGTGCTTCTAGGATAATAGGTGCTAGACGTTCGATATCAGACTGTGTGCCGCGTAGCTCGAAGTCTCCCAACATTGGAAAGCCAAAACGTTGACTGTACTGTTTGGCGGTTAGGCAGTACTGGTTATTGAAGTTACGGTTACCAGAACCGATGATACCAAAGCAACGTTCATGATTGTCATGGGCTGCGATAAAGTCCCCCAGTGGATTGGTTAGGATTTCAACATCTCCATTGTCAACGCCATTTCCTCCTTCAAGGTAGGTTGGCAAGAGTGCGACAAAGGGTTCATCTACTTGGAAGGTTTCATGATTAAGTTCTTTAATATTGATTTGGCGACATTCAATCCCGTGGTTGAGGGACAGATAGTCAGACATACGTTTGACAAAGCTTTGGGTATTGCCACTTAGACTAATATAAACGAGGGTAAGTTGAGACATAAGCGTCCTCTTTCTATCTATATCTTGTGTTTGTTCAATCATTCTAACACAAGATATTGTGCTTTTCAAGTTAGTTCCTTGCGCTTAAGAATTGCCTATCTAGCTCTTTTTCTTTACTTGTAAAAGTGATAAAATAAAGGTTATTAAAAGAAGCGAAGGAAGAAATCATGGCTAAAGATAAAAATGTAACAGGAGAAGAAATTTTAGACATTTGCTCGGCCTACATGTCAGCAGATGATTTGAAATTAGTTGAAAAAGCCTGGCATTATGCGACAGATGCTCATAGTGGGCAATCTCGTCAGTCAGGAGAACCTTATATTATTCACCCTATTCAAGTGGCAGGTATCTTGGCAGATCTCCATCTTGATGCAGTGACAGTAGCCTGTGGTTTCTTACACGATGTCGTTGAAGACACCGAAAAAACGCTTGATGATTTGGAAGCGGATTTTGGTACAGATGTACGGAATATCGTGGATGGTGTTACTAAGCTTGGTAAGGTTGAGTACAAGTCCCATGAGGAGCAGTTGGCTGAAAACCACCGTAAGATGCTTATGGCCATGTCTAAGGATATCCGTGTTATCTTGGTTAAATTGGCCGACCGTTTGCACAATATGCGTACCCTTAAGCATCTTCGTAAGGATAAGCAAGAGCGCATTTCTCGCGAAACTATGGAAATCTATGCTCCTTTGGCCCACCGTCTGGGTATTAGTCGTATCAAATGGGAATTGGAAGACATGTCCTTCCGTTACCTTAATGAGGTGGAATTCTACAAGATTTCTCACATGATGAAGGAAAAACGTCGTGAGCGTGAGGAACTTGTGGACGAGATTGTTGATAAAATTAAGACCTACACAGCTGAACAAGGACTTGTTGGTGATGTTTATGGTCGTCCAAAACATATCTACTCTATTTATCGTAAGATGCGCGACAAGAAAAAGCGCTTCGATCAAATTTATGATTTGATTGCCATCCGTTGTGTCATGGAGACGCACAGTGATGTTTATGCCATGTTGGGATACATTCATGAGCTCTGGCGTCCGATGCCTGGCCGTTTCAAAGACTATATTGCCAATCCTAAATCCAATGGTTACCAGTCTATCCATACAACGGTTTATGGACCAAAAGGACCTATTGAAATCCAAATCCGTACCAAGGAAATGCACCAAGTTGCCGAATACGGGGTTGCAGCTCACTGGGCTTACAAGAAAGGGATCAAGGGCAAGGTAGATTCAAAAGAGTCCGCTTTGGGAATGAACTGGATTAAAGATCTTGTTGAACTTCAAGATGCCTCAAATGGTGATGCTATGGGATTTGTAGACTCTGTTAAAGAGGATATCTTCTCAGAGCGTATTTATGTCTTTACGCCAAATGGTGCTGTTCAGGAATTACCTAAAGATTCAGGACCTATTGACTTTGCCTATGCTATCCATACCCAAGTTGGAGAGAAGGCTACAGGTGCTAAGGTTAATGGCCGTATGGTTCCCTTGACTGCCAAACTTAAGACAGGTGATGTGGTTGAGATTGTCACTAATGCCAATTCTTTTGGTCCTAGTCGTGACTGGATTAAGATGGTTAAGACCACCAAAGCCAGAAATAAAATTCGACAATTCTTTAAGAATCAGGATAAGGAAGCTTCTATCACCAAGGGTCGTGAGCTTTTGATTGCCTACTTCCAAGAGCATGGCTATATTGCCAATAAGTACCTAGACAAGAAACATATTGAGGAAATTCTCCCTCGTATGAGTGTGCGTAGTGAAGAAGCTCTCTATGCCGCTGTTGGCTTTGGCGAAATTAGTGCTGCTGCTGTTTTCAATCGTCTGACAGAAAAAGAACGCCGTGAGGAAGAGCGTGCTAAGGCAAAAGCTGAAGCTGAAGAGCTAATGAACGGTGGCGAGGTTAAGACTGAGAAGAAAGAAGTTCTTAAGGTTAAGAGTGAAAATGGCGTCATCATTCAAGGTGCCTCTGGTCTCCTCATGCGTATCGCTAAGTGCTGTAACCCAGTACCTGGAGATGAGATTGAAGGTTACATCACCAAGGGCCGTGGAATTGCTATTCATCGTTCAGATTGTAATAATATCAAGAGTCAAGAAGGTTATGAACAACGTTTAATCGAAGTAGAGTGGGATGAACGTAATGCTAATAAATCTTATTTGGCAGAGATTGACATCTATGGCCTTAACCGTTCTGGTCTGTTGAATGATGTTCTTCAAATCTTGTCAAATACGACCAAGAGCATTGCTACGGTCAATGCGCAACCGACTAAGGACATGAAGTTTGCCAATATTCACGTTAGCTTTGAAATTGCAAACCTTATTGAATTGACTGGTCTGGTGGATAAGATTAAAATTATCCCTGATGTTTACAGTGTTAAACGTACGAATGGTTAAGGAGTTACTGCGATGAAGATTGTAATTCAGCGCGTGCAAAGTGCCTCTGTGGTTATTGAGGATTCTACGGTTGGTGCTATTAAACAGGGGCTCTTACTCTTGGTCGGAGTTGGTCCAGAGGACACCAAAGAAGACCTAGAGTATGCAGTTCGTAAGATTGTCAATATGCGTATTTTTTCAGATGAAGATGGTAAGATGAATCTTTCTATTAAGGATATTGATGGCCAGATTTTGTCGATTTCTCAGTTTACGCTTTTTGCAGATACGAAAAAAGGGAATAGACCAGCATTTACGGGAGCTGCAAAGCCTGACATGGCTAGCCAGTTCTATGACGATTTCAACCAATCCTTGTCAGCTCATGTTCCTGTAGAAAGAGGACGCTTTGGTGCAGATATGCAGGTTAGTCTGGTCAATGACGGACCTGTGACCATTATTTTAGATACCAAAAATCGATAAACCATTTCTCGCCTTGTGTGAGGAATGGTTTTTTAACTCTCATCGTATGGGCAATTTAGGTGCTCGATTTTCATTATTTGGGATTTATTTTTGTTATTTTAAGTAGGCTTAACCAAGTGAATGTTTAATGAAATTAGAAAATGTTGTTCTCAAATTTCTGAAAAAACCGACCATTCATGATGAAAAAATTACCGTTTACGAGGATTGCCGGAAATTCCCTTGTCTTACAAAAAAGATTAAGTTAACATTAGTTTCATAAGAAACACCAAGCGATTTTTATGAAACTAAAAAATAACTCGAGTTTACAGCATGCAAATACAAATAGTGATAATTTGAAACGCCGAGGTGATTTAAACTTTTTTAGAGGGATAGAGAGATGTCAAAGAAAGTAGCGTCAAATAAATTACTATCAGGTTTGTTTGTAGCCGGCGGTGTCCTAGGGATGAATCATGTCGCCAAGGCAGATAACATGGTCAGTTCAGAAGCAACAAAACCAGTCATTACGACTGAAGCAGATAACTTGGTGGTGGTACCAACGGAGACAGTTGCTCCAGTTGCGACAACAGAAGTAGGTCCATCATCTGCCGCTGTTGCGACAGATACTGCAACAACAGCAACAGCTTCTACACTATTTTCTCAAGCTGTACCAACAGAGAGCGCTAACTCAGAAACGCTTGCGGCAAGTGAAGCACTAGCTCCTGAGTCAGCTGCTGTGGAAACCATCACATCATCATCTGATAATGCTACTGAAGCAGGACGCCATTCAACTGCTCAAGTGACACCAGTTACAGAAGTGACAGAGCAAAACTTAAATGGTGATGCTTACTTGACAGATCCAGAAACAACAAAAGCAGCTTATAGCAAGACAGATGGTGATATTAATTATTCCGTTGTTGTATCTAATCCAACAGCAGAAACTAAGACGATGACTGTCAACTTGACACTTCAACATGCTTCAGAAATCATCGGTCAAGATAACGTTGACCTTACGCTAGCGGCAGGAGCTTCAGCTAAGGTTTCAAACTTGACAGTAGCGTCAGAGTGGTTGACAAACAATACAGGTTACTTAGTGACAATCAGTGTCAACGATAAATCTGGTAGTACTTTGTCAAGCAAGCGTGCTGGATTGTCTGTTGAAGATGATTGGACAGTTTTCCCACGTTACGGTATCGTAGCAGGTTCGCCAACTGATCAAAACAGTATTCTTGTTAAAAATCTTGAAGCCTACCGTAAAGAGCTTGAGCTCATGAAGTCTATGAATATCAACTCATATTTCTTCTATGATGCTTATAACGAAGCTACAGATCCTTTCCCAGAGGGTGTCGATAGCTTTGTTCAAAAATGGAATACCTGGAGTCACACTCAGGTTGACACTAAGGCTGTTAAAGAATTGGTTGACCAAGTTCATAAGTCAGGTGCTGTTGCCATGCTTTATAACATGATTTCAGCAGATTCAAATCCAAAGAATCCAGCCCTTCCACTTGCTGCTTTGGCTTATAACTTCTACGATAGCTTTGGTAAGAAGGGTGAACCGATGACTTACACTATCGGTGATAACCCAACTCAAGTTTACTATGATCCGGCGAATCCAGATTGGCAAAAATACATCGCAGGTGTCATGAAATCAGCTATGGATCGTATGGGATTCGATGGTTGGCAAGGTGATACAATTGGTGACAACCGTGTGACTGATTATGACCACCGTAACAGCACAGACGAGGCTGACTCACACATGATGTCTGATTCATATGCGTCATTTATTAATGCTATGAAAGACCTCATCGGTGAAAAGTACTACATCACAATCAATGATGTTAATGGTGGTAATGACGATAAACTAGCCAAGGCACGTCAAGATGTTGTTTATAATGAGCTTTGGACAAATGGTGGTTCAGTTATTCCAGGACGTATGCAGGTTGCCTATGGTGATTTGAAAGCACGTATCGATATGGTACGCAATAAAACTGGTAAATCACTTATCGTTGGTGCCTACATGGAAGAACCAGGTATTGACTATACTGTTCCTGGCGGAAAAGCAACTAACGGTGCTGGTAAAGATGCCCTTGCTGGTAAGCCATTGCAAGCTGATGCGACTCTTCTTGTAGATGCGACAGTAGCTGCAGCCGGTGGCTATCACATGTCCATTGCAGCCCTTGCCAATGCTAATGCAGCCCTTAATGTTCTTCAAAGTGCTTATTACCCAACGCAATACCTCAGTGTAGCTAAGGACACTATTCGTAAGCTTTACAATTACCAACAGTTTATCACTGCTTATGAAAATCTTCTCCGTGGTGAGGGTGTGACAAACAGACTGAGTGCTGTATCTACAAAGAATGCTACTGGTGAAATCCTTTCTAAGGATGCTCTAGGTGTAACAGGTGATCAAGTTTGGACATTTGCTAAATCAGGAAAAGGTTTCTCAACTGTTCAAATGATTAACATGATGGGCATCAATGCGGGCTGGCATAATGAAGAGGGGTATGCGGATAATAAAACACCGGACGCTCAAGAGAATCTCACAGTTCGTCTTAGTCTAGCAGGTAAAACAGCTCAAGAAGCAGCTAAAATTGCTGATCAAGTCTATGTGACGTCACCAGATGATTGGGCAACTTCAAGCATGAAGAAGGCACAAGCAAGCCTTGAAACAGATGAAAATGGTCAACCAGTGCTTGTCATTTCAGTTCCTAAACTAACTCTTTGGAACATGCTCTATATCAAGGAAGACACAACAGCAACACCGGTAGAACCAGTTATCTTGAAACCAGTTACTAACCAATCTGGTAAGAAAGTAGATAATACCGTAACATCTGAAGCAAGCTCAGAAACAGCTAAATCAGAAAATACAACAGTAAACAAAGATTCAGAGACCCCAACTGATACGAAACCATCTGTTGAAGCTCCTAAACTTGATGAAACAACTAAACCAGCACCATCAGTTGACGAGTTAGTAAACTCAGCAGCTGTTCCAGTAGCGATAGCTGTGTCAGAGACTGCACATGATAAGAAAGATGACAACTCAGTATCTAATACGGATCAAGGTACAGTAGCATCAGATTCAATCACTACACCAGCTTCAGAGGCTGCAAGCACAGCTGCCTCAACAGCCTCATCAGAAGTATCAGAAAGTGCAACAGTATCATCGGAAGCATCAGAAACTGAAAATAGTTCAGCAGCATCGACTTCAGAGTCAGCAATTTCAACGACGACAGCAATTTCAGAATCACATGCAGTAGTTGAACCAGTGGCTTCTTTGACAGAATCAGAGAGTCAGGCAAGCACTAGCCTTGTTTCAGAAACTACAAGCACAATTGTCTCAGTTGCTCCGTCAGAAGTATCAGAAATCACAACAGTATCATCGAAGGTCTCAGAAACTGATGTTATCTCAGAAGCATCAACTTCAGAGACTTCAGCATCTGAATCAGAGAATTCAATCAGCACAGTCGTTTCAGAATCAGAAGTAGTTGAAGAACCAGCTGTTTCATTGACAGAATCAGAAAGTCAAGTGAGCACTTCAGAAGTGACTTCGGCGATTTCAGAAACAGTAAGCACATCAGAGGAAGTCATCCTTGATGGACTATCAGAAAACATCAATAGTTGGAATAGACTCTCTGTAGCTCCTCGCGTCTCAGAAACCTTACCAAGTACTTCTGAAACGATTACAGAAGCAGCATCACTCTTTAGCAACTATGCAAGATATTCAGAAACAGCAAGCTCAGAATCTCACTCTATGGTAGCAGCTTCTTCAGAAGCTTCTATTGAAAAATTAGCAGTATCTATCTTGAAAGATACTGAGGGTGGCTTGTACGATGCAACAACAATCAGAAATATTGTTGAGATGATTGATAGCATTACAACAAATGTCAGCTATACTCGCAGTAGCCGTCAAGACCTTGTCAATACAGCTTCGTCAGATAATACTTACAATGGTAGTCAAGATCTTAACCTTGCAAGTAAGACAACGACGCAAGCAGGTGAAAAAGGAACAACTGAAGATCTTAAGGCTACAATTGCTAAAACAGCAAAATCTCACAAGTGGGGAGAACATGCTGTAGCTATCCTTACAGCTATTGTCCTTGCAGGTGCGGCAACCCTTGCAGCTCTTCGTAACTTCTTGATGTCAAAAAAAGTTGATAAATAATAAGTAGAACTCTTTGTGTAAACAAGGAGTTTTCTTTATACTGGCTGCTATTTTTTCTGAAAATTGTGATACAATAGAAATAGTTTGAATATTGTGTCAAAGGAGAGCCAATGATTACTGCAAATGATATCGTAAAGGCTAATGAAGTCTTAAAAAACGTGGTGGAACGCACACCACTAGATTTTGATCGCTACTTATCTGAAAAATACGGGGCGACCATTTATATTAAAAAAGAAAATATGCAAAAGGTACGCTCTTTCAAATTGCGTGGAGCCTACTATGCTATCCATCAATTGAGTGATGAGGATAAGGCGCGTGGTGTGGTTTGTGCATCAGCCGGAAACCATGCTCAGGGGGTTGCCTACACTTGTAACGAGATGAAGATTCCGGCAACCATCTTTATGCCAGTAACAACGCCTCTCCAAAAAATTGGTCAAGTCCGTTTCTTTGGTGGCAAGTTTGTAACAATCAAATTGGTAGGAGATACCTTTGATGCTTCTGCTCAAGCAGCACAGGAATATACCAAGTCTGAAGGGATGACTTTCATTGATCCATTCGACGATTATAATGTCCAAGCGGGCCAAGGAACTGTTGCTTATGAAATTTATGAGCAGGCTCAAGAGGAAGGTGTTTCCTTCGATAGTATCTTGGTTCCAGTCGGAGGTGGTGGCCTTATCTCTGGTGTAGCTACCTATATCAAAGATGTAGCACCGTCTATGGAGGTTATTGGTGTTGAGGCCAGTGGTGCTCGTAGCATGCGCGCTGCCTTTGACCGTGGTTATCCTGTAAAACTTGAAGAAATTGATAAGTTTGCGGACGGGATTGCTGTTCAAAAGGTAGGTGTCAAGACCTATGAAGTTGCACGTAAATATGTTGACCGTCTCTTGGGAGTTGATGAAGGCTTGATTTCAGAAACCTTAATTGATATGTACTCTAAGGTTGGTACCATTGCAGAACCCGCAGGTGCGGCATCAGTGGCAGCTTTGGAAGTGATCAAAGATGAGATTAAAGGAAAAACCATCGTCTGCATCATTTCAGGTGGTAACAATGACATCAACCGTATGCCAGAGATGGAAGAACGTGCGCTTATCTACGATGGTATCAAGCATTACTTTGTGGTTAACTTCCCACAACGTCCTGGTGCCCTTCGTGAATTTGTAAATGATATCTTGGGACCAAATGATGATATCACTCGTTTTGAGTACATCAAACGAGCTAATAAAGGAAAAGGCCCAGTTCTCATTGGTATAGCTCTTAGTGATAAGAACGACTATGATGGACTTCTCGAGCGTCTTTCTGCCTTTGACCCAAGTTATATCAACCTTCACGGTAACGAAACACTATACAATATGCTTGTCTGAGGATAGGTTCAGATAAGAAGAAAAGAACCGACGAAAGTTGGTTCTTTTCTACTTTGACTTAGCTATAAAGTGGTACTAATGCCTTATCTTCAAACTAAAACCCCAGTATTTCTACTGAGGTTTTCTTTATTCGATAATTAAGAGTCCATCTTTAATGGCGAATGGATTGTCTTTATTGATGCGGTCATAGAACATGATACCGTTAGTATGGTCGATTTCGTGTTGAACAACGATTGAGTTGTAACCACGGAGTTTAACACGTTGCTTTTCGCCTTCTTTGTTGAAGTATTCAACAGTTACACGAGCATGACGAACCACGTAACCAGGAACGTCGCGATCAACTGAGAGGCATCCTTCGCCATCGCCCAAAGCAGCATCCTGAACAGAATGGGCAACTACTTTAGGGTTGTACATGATTTCTTGAAGGCTATATGCTTCTTTTGGTGGATTACCTTCAGCATCTTCAGGGTTTGGAACGAGAACAGCGATAATGCGTTTTGAAATATCTAATTGAGGGGCTGCAAGACCGACTCCCCCACGAAGCCCCATTTTTTCGGCAATAACAGGATCTTGTGAGTTACGAAGAAACTGCATCATTTTTTCGCCTAGGATAATGTCTTCGTCTGATAGTGGGAAGGTTACATCTTCAGCGACAGCACGCAAGGTTGGATTTCCTTCGCGAATGATATCATTCATATCAATCATATGGCTGGCGCGGATAATTTTGGTTTGAGCATCCATTTGTTTACCTCTATTTTCTTTTTTCTTTGATTTACTTGTTTATAACTATAGCACAAAAGGGTTGAAAATTAAACCATCAAGGGTTAAAGTGAGGCTTTTTCTAATCGATAAAAGCCAGTTTTTCCAAGGTTTGTCTCTCTAAAATACGATAGGTCTTAAAAGCCTCTTTTTCGATAATTCCCTGGTCGATAAATTGTTTGATGACTCGCTGTACATGACGATAGCTAGTCCCAAAACGGGAAGCTAAAATGGATGGCGATAATTGAAAGATATTCTCTTCTTCACTATTCAAAATATGGGTGGCCAGACGCTCTTTGACAGAGTAGCTAGCATTCGTTGAGGCAGTGATACCTTGCTTATGCAGTGCCATGGCTAGGTTATGCCCAATTTGATAGAGAAAAACGGGATCTTTGAGGAGCTCTTCTTTATTATTTAAAGGGAGCTGAACTGCTTGAACCTCTTCTAAAGCAATGACTGATGACCCTGCTGGTTGATTGGTCATGAGTTCTACATCTCCAAATATTTGTGGTTGGTTAAGCATTTCTAGGATATGTTCTTTACCATTGAAGAGAGAACGCACAATTTTTACCTTTCCTGACAAAATGTAGGTTAGCTCTGTGATAGCTTTTCCTTGGGTACAAATATAATCATTCTTTTGAAAGGTGACTTTCTGTAATTGGTCGAGATAGAGGGGTGGAAAGACCTGATCAAGTTGAGGTCTTATGTCATGATTACGCATACATCTCCTTTTTTAGGACCTAGGTCCTATTTTTTAAACTCTCCTTAGATTATAATGAAAAAATAACTATCAGACAAGTAAGGAAAGGATGTTCTAATCCCTATATTATGACACGAATTTTAGAAAAAATGAGCCTACTTGGGCTATCCTTGCTCTTGATTTCGGCCTTTTCGATTTCAACAGCGCTACCACCTATGTTGGACTACTATAGCCCAACCTTTTCTGCCGCGCAAGTGGAGCTTTTAGTATCTGTCCCTTCATTTTCCGTAGTAGCGATGCTCTTACTTAATTCATTTATTGACAAATGGCTAAGTGATAGACAGCTAATTGTGACTGGATTGCTTTTACTTAGTAGTGCTGGGATTTTTCCTTTTTTTGTACAAGCCTATCCTCTTGTCTTACTGTCACGTATTGCTTTTGGGATGGGGATCGGCCTTATCAATGCTAAGGCGATTGCCATCATCAGTCAACGTTTTCAAGGTAAAGAACGGGTTCAGATGTTAGGTATTCGTGGCTCCATGGAGTTGATTGGTGGAGCTTCGTGTTCTCTTTTGGTTGGTCAACTATTGAAAATCCATTGGACCTTTGCCTTTCTTATTTATGGTCTTGGTTTTGTGATTCTGACCATGTACCTCCTTTTTGTGCCAACGATGGATCAGGTGGAGAGGAAGCAGATTACAAAAAGTAAACAAGGTCTAAACAAAAAAGACCTTAGTATGATCCTTGGCATGGCCCTTTTAGCAGGATTTGTCATCTGTATTAATTCTTCGATTAGTTTGCGCGTGCCTCTATTTCAGGTTGCTGGTAAGACCATTGCGAGTGGGCAATCAGCTTTAGTACTTAGTTTAGAGCAAGGAATTGGAATTGTAGCTGGACTAAGTTTCGCTTCTCTTATAGGATATTTTAAGAATCATCTTTTGCATATAGTGATGTTTTTATTGGCGGTTTGTCTCTTTGGGATGTCAGTGGCTAGTAACTTACCGATTTTGATTTTATCCTCAGTTGGTGTTGGTTTCTTCTATAGTACTGTTTTGACAATTATCTTTAACCAACTTTCTGAGCGTATTGCTAGAAATCTGTTGAACAAAGCGACAGCCTATGTCCTCTTGGGGTGTAACCTAGGGTCTGCCCTCTCTCCTTATGTTTTGAAATTATTGGCACTTGTATCTCCAAGTTTTAGTTGGATTTTCCTAGCCTATGCTATAGTAAGTTTCCTACTTTTCCTTGGTTTTTTGATGAAATCAAGAATGACAAAAAAGTCTAAGATGTAGAAATCTAAACAGTGAATCTTGTGATTGACAAAGATTAGTAGATGAGCTAAAATAGAGAGGTCGTAAAGACAAACCAACTCTTTCTTGGTTTTAGGAGAGCCAATCCTAAGACTCGGATGGAGCAAAAAAAGGAGAAAAAACATGGCAATCTCAAAAGAGAAAAAAAATGAAATCATTGCTCAATATGCACGTCACGAAGGTGACACTGGTTCAGTAGAGGTTCAAGTTGCTGTCCTTACTTGGGAAATCAACCACCTTAACGACCACATTAAACAACACAAAAAAGACCACGCTACTTACCGTGGTTTGATGAAAAAAATCGGTCACCGTCGTAACTTGTTGGCGTACCTTCGTCGCACAGATGTTAACCGTTACCGTGAGTTGATCAGCTCACTTGGACTTCGTCGTTAATTCAAGATACAAGTGCTTAGGCCTTGTTCAATTGAATACACGAAAATGGAACTGCTCTATAATGGGGCAGTTTTTCTTTTTCACTAGGATTTTAGCCCGAGTTCAAAACAGCTCTCTAGATTCAGAGGGCAGTTTTGCGGTATTCATCTAAAATTTCTTATGATGATTGATCTATAGAGCCAGTAAAAGACCTCCAGATTTAATTCTGGAGGCTTCTCTATCTTAAAATCTTTTTGATAACTGTTTGAAATTGAGGGAGTTGATGGATAGCAGTTCCGACAAGGATACCTAGCATATTTAAGGCGATATCTCCTAAATCAAAGACTCCCAAATGTCCAAAGTACTGAATGGATTCGACGGTGAAAAGGGTCAGGAGACAAAGTAGGAGATTACTCAATCGTGAAGAAAAGAGGAGTCCCAGAGGAATGAACATTAATAGGTTCATGATGGGAACGAAGTGGCTCCCCCAGTATAATTCCCGAGCGAAGGAAAGGGGATTAAGTGAGAGACCTTGGGTACCAATGTTTTTCAAGAAAAGTAGGTAGAAGAGAGCAAGAAAGTAAATGAAGTAGAGTAGGAGCAGTGTCTGTTTTTTCAGCTGTCTAGTAAGAAGGAGTTTCAAAAAAGCATAGACAAAGTAACTAAGCAGGACTATGATGACTAGGTTGAGTAAGACTTGGAAGTAGGAGCCATAATGGGCGATGTAATGAACGTACTGTTCGAGATGGCCCCTATAAAACCAATAAGACAAGCACAGTGATAGGCTTCCTAGTAAGATGTTACTCAATGTTTTTAATGTTTTTGCCACTTTGCTCCTCCATTTGCATATGATGAGTACACATTATATCAAAAAAACGTTTAAAGAAAGTTAAGAAACTGTAACGAAGTTTTGATAGAATGGAAGGATAAGGCAGAATCAAAGACTAAAAAAGGACTTTGAAACAGCAACTCTACTTTTGACTAACAATTTAATGGTTTTTGTAAACAGGCTATGAAAGCTTATAAAATAATTAAATTTTAAAAATTAGGAGTCAGCATCTTGTTTCAGGATTATTAAAATGTTATTATATAGTAGTGAATTTTTAACATAAAAAGGAGTTCGTCTTATGAATAAAAAGGTTTTGGCGACAGCTGGAATTGCAGCACTTGCAGTTTCTGCTACAGTTGCTAAAGCTGATGAGGTAACGACAAACGATCAAGCCTCAACAACAGCATCAGTATCATCGACAGCTACACAAGCTGTCCCAACTCAAGCCCAAGTTGAAGCGGCTAGAGAACAAGCCAGCGCTGCAAATCAAGCAGTATCGCAACAAGAGTCAGTAGTTGCTAATCATGAAGCAGTTGCCAACCAGGCTCAAGCAAATCTAGCGACAGCAGATGCTAACTTGCAAAAGGCACAAACAGCAGCCGATGAAGCAAGCCCAGAAACTATTGCTGCCGCTCAAGGTCAAGTAACTACTGCAGAAAATGCGGCTAAGGAAGCTAAGTCAGCAGTCGAAACAGCTCAATCAGCAGAAAAAACTGCCAAAGATGCAGCAGACAAACAGCAATCTGTCGTTAATACAGATCAAGCTAATGTCAATGCTAAAGCTAGTGAAGTTGCTAATGCTCAAAAATCAGTAGATGCTGCTAAAGCAGCTCTTAATGGTTCTAGCGCTTCTGAGGCAGCTTCTAACCAAGCTAAAGCACAATCAGTTTTTGACGCTGCAACAGTAGCTGAGAAAAAAGCTCAAGAAGAATTGGCAGCCGCTCAGGCAGCTGATAAAGAAAAAGCTACTGCTATTTCAGCTAAAGAAGGTCAATTGACTGCAGACCAAAATGCAGCAAACCAAGCTAAAGCAGCCTATGAGACTGCTCAAACAGTAGCTAATGAAAAGGCAGCTGCCCTTGCAGCCGCTGAAGCAGCTAAGAAAAAAGCAGAATCTTCAACAACTTCAACAGCTAATGTTCGTCAAAAATTCTCAGTGTCACAAGAGTATGTCAATGCTCTTAAGATTCATGAGTCTAAAACAGCGACAGCAGCAGAAATAGCTCAAGCTGAACAAGTCTTGAAGAACGTCAATAAACGTGATCGTGGTAACAATAGTTATCAAGATAATGAAGCGGATAAAAATGTTAAAATTAGTGATTTGAATAACCTTAGTGAAGCTCAAATTACAGATTTGTCATTGTATGCTTCAAGTTTGATTAACCAAATTCGTACAGCTTTTGGTACAACTCAAACATCTGTTTCAAAAGGTAGTGTTCTTGCGGCTGATCGTGTTTCAGATGGTTATGTAGCAGATAACTGGGGTTGGGAAGCTATTACCCATAAAAGACATGATAGTGCCGCCCTTGACCGTGCTGGTAAGTCATTTAATAGTGTAAGTATTGGTGAAAACCTTAATACATGGCAAGGTTTGACAGGACCATTTACACTTAACGACATTAAGAAATATGTCTATGAAGCTATGCTTGACTTCATGTTTAATGGTAATGAGTGGAACCATGCTCGTTCTATCTCTGGACTTACAGCAGATGGTGGTGAGGCTTACATTGGTACAGACATCAGTGTTGTTGCCGGTGCCTTTAACGTTCACGTAAACAATGTCAATAAAAATTCTATCGCTTCTGATAGTAGCTTTGACACAACTAAGATTGCTAACCCATATGTAGGTAACCAATCTCAACCATCTTCAAATGCAAATCTAGCAGCTGCAAAAGCAGCTTATGAAGCTGCTAAACAAGCTAACGATCAAGCTCAAAGTGATTTGGCTAGCAAGAAATCTGCTTCTGAGTCAGCAACTCTTAAACTTAAGAATACTCAATCAGAACTTGCAGCTCTTAAAGCGACTGCAAGCAAGTTGGCAGCTGCTCAGAATAACCTTTCTGAAAAACAAGCCGCCCTTGCAACTGCTAAATCAGAATTGGAAAAAGCTAATGCTGCAGTTGAAAATCTTAATGCTAATGCACAAGAAAAAGCAGCAGCCCTTAGCAAAGCTCAAGCAACTCTTGATGAAAAACAAGCAGAGCTTCAAACAGCTAAAGATAAACTTGCGACAAGTTCTGCGACCTTGCAACGTTTGACAAATGCATACAACGCTGCTAAGCAAGATACTGCTAAGAAACAAGTAGCATTGACACAAGCTAACCAAGCTTTGGCTTCTGCTAAGAACCGTGTAGCAGCTCTTACAAATGCTTCAGCTAACCTAGCTAAGGCTAAGGCAGAACGTGCAACGGCCTTTGCTAAATTTACTGCGGCGAAAGGTGCTCTTTCAACTGAACGTGCGAAACTGGTTGAATTGTCTGCTAAACGTGATAAATTAACGAGCGAATACACGACAGTTCAAACAGCTTTCGATAACTATATGAAAGCTAAGGCAGACAAAGAGCTTCAAACACAATTGGCTAAAGAGTATGCTAACATCATCTCTAAAGGTCTTACACCAGTACCTGTTTACGATGTAGATGGTAAAGTTGTTGCTTTCACAACACAAGAAAAAGCAGCTCAAACGGCGGCTCAAATTCCTGTAAATTATGGTCAAGCAAAAGCAGAGAAACAAGCTCCTGTACAAGAAACAGACAGCTTGCCAGAAACAGGTGAGTCAACTGCAGTAGGATTCAGTCTTGTAGGTCTCTTTATGACACTATTGGCCTTCCTTGGTTTTGTTGACAGACGTACACGTCGTAACTAATCATAGAAAAAAACGGCAACTGCCGTTTTTTTATTATGAAAATGCAATCTTCTACTGAGTCTTTCATTATGTGATGGCGGACGTCAGCGACCTTCTGCGAAGTTCCATGACTAAGTTTTGAGTCTAATGTCTCAAAACTTCCGAATGCCAGAAAACTTAATAGTTTTCTGGCATTTTTTTTGTGACTTTAAGTCCGTTTCGCT
>NZ_KV832500.1:0-209 GCF_001837455.1 Streptococcus sp. HMSC068F04 | reverse complement strand
TATCAGCTTTTGCTTTTTCACTTTCAGGAGAAGAGGGTAGATGAGTTTTTTGAGTTAATAGAGGAGAACATGAGCAAGGTCAATCACTACTTTCAAACGGTCTTTAGGACTTTTCTTAGACACAAGCAATACATCAAGAATGCGCTAGAAACTGACTATTCAAACGCGAAACTCGAAGCGACTAACAAGTTGATTAAAGACATCAAACG
>NZ_KV832499.1:0-449 GCF_001837455.1 Streptococcus sp. HMSC068F04 | reverse complement strand
AAAAAAGTCCCCCTAAAGTGTTATATTAGATAAGGTTTCCCGACCACTAACTAATATACTAAAGGAGGACCCCTGATGAGACAGGATAATAATAGTTTAGCACATACTACATGGAATTGTAAGTATCATATTGTTTTCGCCCCAAAATATATACGTCAGATAATCTAAGGGAAATACAAAGCAAGTATTGGTCAAATCTTACGGTTATTATGTGAAAGAAAAGGCGTTGAAATTCATGAAGCAGAAGCTTGCCCAGATCATATTCACATGTTAGTGAGTATACCACCGAAACTAAGTATTTCTTCATTTATGGGATATTTAAAGGGTAAAAGTAGCTTAATGATATTCGACCGACACGCAAATTTAAAGTATAAATATGGGAATCGCAAATTTTGGTGTCGAGGGTTTTATGTTGATACGGTTGGGCGAAATCAGAAGCGAATTGAAGA
>NZ_KV832498.1:0-5401 GCF_001837455.1 Streptococcus sp. HMSC068F04 | reverse complement strand
ATTGTGCACTTATATTGTATATTCAAGACCAAAAAAGAGCAGTAGGATTGATTACCAACTACTCTCTTCAGAACACAAAAAAACCAGTACTAAACTGGTTTTTGAGACTATCACATTAGTTATAGATTTTGAATGCGTCATCGTCGTTTTGACCAACGAATGGCATTGCTTTACGCAATTCAGCACCAATCTTTTCAATTTCAAGCTCTTCAGCTTCTTTACGGTAAGCTTTCAAACGTGGGAAGCCAGCATCATGGTCTTCAACGAATTCACGTGCAAATTTACCTGATTGGATATCAGCAAGGGCAGCTTTCATGTTTTCTTTGACTTCTGGACCGATGACACGTGGACCAGTTACAAAGTCACCAAATTCTGCAGTATTTGAACATGATTGACGCATTTTCTTGAATCCACCTTCGTAGATCAAGTCAACAATCAATTTCATTTCGTGAAGCACTTCAAAGTAAGCTAATTGTGGTGCATAGCCTGCTTCAGTCAAGACTTCAAAACCAGCTTCAATAAGGTGTGTCAACCCACCCATAAGAACCGCTTGTTCACCAAACAAATCTTCTTCAGTTTCTTCTTTAAATGTTGTTACAAGTAATCCAACACGTGCAGAACCAATACCCTTAGCCCAGTCCATAGCGATATCTTTAGCATTACCTGTAGCATCTTGGTATACTGCGTAAAGTGCAGGAACACCAAAGCCTTCTGTATATGTACGGCGTACCAAGTGACCTGGTCCTTTAGGAGCAACCATAAAGACATCAACATCTTTAGGAACCTTGATGAATTCGAAGTGGATGTTAAATCCGTGTGCAAAACCAAGAGCTTTGCCTGCACTCAAGTTTGGCTCAATTTCATCTTTATAGATATCTTTTTGAATTTCATCTGGTGCCAAAACCATAATGATATCAGCCAATTTAGTTGCTTCTGCTACTGTGTAAGTATCAAAACCATCTTCTTTAGCTTTATCAAATGATTTACCTGGACGAACACCGATGATCACATCGTGACCTGAATCACGCAAGTTTTGTGCATGCGCATGACCTTGTGAACCGTAACCGATAACGGCGATTTTTTTACCGTCAAGTGCTGCTACTTTTACGTCTTTTTCATATTCCATTTGAACTGCCATAGTAATATGTCTCTTTTCTAAAAAAATATTTTATTGCCTTTTTAAGGCTGGGTTAACAAATTTAGGTTGGATTTTTTAATCACGGGTAAATCCAGTAGCACCCGTACGAGCGATATTCTTTATTCCGTAAGGACGAATAACTCGTAGAAGCGCCTCGCTCTTTTCAGCATCACCAGTCATCTGGATAGTGATAGAGCTTGGTGCCACATCAACCACCGATGCACGGAAAGGTTGAATAATCGCCAAGATTTCAGCACGCTTAGAGGTTGGTGCTGACACCTTAACTAGGATAACTTCACGTTCCAAGTGTGGATGATCCGTGATATCACGGATACGAATCACATCAATCTGACGATTAAGCTGTTTGATGATTTGTTCCACTTCATTTTGAGAATTCACATCAATAATAATCGTAATACGTGAAACGTTAGGATCCTCAGAAGCCCCTACAGAGATACTTTCAATATTAACTTGACGTCGTGAAAGAACACCTGTGAAGCGGTTAAGGACACCCGAACGGTTCTGAAGTTTAGCTGTTAACATTCTACGCATTGAACTTCACCCCCAACATTTCGTGATTACTCTTACCAGCCGGAACGATTGGCAAGACATGCTCTTTACGAGAGATATCCACCTCGATGAACATTGGCACGTCTTCCTTGATAACTTCCAAATCCTGATCAATTGTCTCTGGATTATCAAACTTGTAAGACTTAATGCCATAAGCTTGAGCCATCAATTGGAAATCTGGAAGGGTATCAAAGACAGACTCTGATGTACGCCCTTCGTAGAAGGACTCTTGCCATTGACGTACCATACCAAGTGAGTGGTTGTTCAACATAACAACCTTGATTGGCACCTTGTAAATATTTAAGATAGCCAATTCTTGGTTCGTCATTTGGAAACCACCATCACCAACAAAGAGGATAACTTCTTTATCAGGATTAGCAATTTTAGAACCAATTGCTGCTGGGACACCGAATCCCATTGTTCCAAGACCACCTGAGGTCACCAGTTGACGCTCATTTTGGTATGGATAATACTGAGCTGTCCACATTTGATGTTGTCCAACGTCAGTAACAACAACGGCATCACCCTTAGTCAATTCACCGATACGCTCGATAACTGCCTGAGGCTGTACCATACGTTCTTTCTTATCGTAAGAACGTACACGTTCTTTGTCTTTTGTGACTTTTTCAATCCATTTTTCAGTGTTATTCTGAACCACTGGTTCTGCTAAGAGCATTTCAAGAGCTTGCTTAGCATCACCAACAACTGGAAGGTCCACTGCAATAATTTTACCAATCTCAGCTGGATCTACATCAATATGGACAACCTTAGCATTCTTAGCAAATGTTTTAGGATTACCTGTCAAACGGTCATCAAAACGACAACCAATAGCAATCATAAAGTCAGCATCCGTCATAGCAATGTTAGCCGCATATGAACCGTGCATACCACCCATACCCAAGAAAAGGGGATGACTAGTAGCAATTGTCCCTTGTCCTAGAAGACTTGTGACAACTGGGATTTGGTAGCGTTCTGCAAAAGCAACTAGCTCCTTAGCAGATTCAGAATAAGACACCCCACCTCCAGCTACAATAACCGGTTTCTTAGCTTTCCCCAACTGCTTCAAGATTTTCTTGATTTGCATTTCGTTTGGTCTTAGCGTCGGTTGGTAACTTGGAAGATTAATTTCAGGATCGTTGATGAAGGCTGTTTCCTTAGCTACGACATCTTTAGGGAGGTCGATAACAACCGGACCAGGACGACCAGTTGTTGCAATATGAACCGCTTCCCTAATAATACGAGGAATATCAGCTGTATCGCGAATCTGATAATTGTATTTTGTAATCGGCATGGTAATTCCGACAATGTCAGCCTCTTGGAAGGCATCCTTACCAATACCTGATGTTGCTACCTGACCAGTAAAGACTAGGAGAGGTACGCTATCACTCATAGCATCTGCAATCCCTGTAATAGCATTAGTGGCACCAGGACCACTCGTTACAAGAGCAACACCGAGTTTACCAGTTGATTTGGCATAACCTTCAGCTTCGTGCAGACTTCCTTGCTCATGACGAGATAAGATATGATTAATCTTGTCATTTTTGTAAATAGCATCATACAAAGGAAGAACCGCTCCGCCAGGATATCCAAAGATAGTTGAAATCCCAAGTTCAAGAAGTGTATCAAGAATCAAATCAGCACCAGAGCGTGCTTCTTCAAGTTCAATTTTCTTCACATGGACCTCCTTTAGTAGTTGTTTTTTTCGAATTGTCTAAAAATTCAAAACCTTGTATACTATGATAACATTTTTAACCAAATTTGCAAGGGTTTCAGAGAAAAATATCACAAACTCTTCGGAAAGAATGTTCTTAGTTTTTTTCTTGTGCTTGACGTTCTGCTTTACGTTCTTCGAATTCTTCGTCACTCATCAAAGTTCCGCCGACATTGGCTGATTTAGCAAAGGCTGTATAGCGACGCAACCAACCACTTGAAATTTTTGATTTGAAAGGTTTCAAATGTTTGCGACGTTCTTCAAGGGTTACATCATCGACAAGCAGATCAAGAGTACGGTTTGGAAGATCAATCACGATTTCATCGCCATCTTCGATTAGGGCGATATTACCACCTTCTGCTGCTTCTGGAGAAACGTGACCAATAGCAATACCACGAGTAGCTCCTGAGAAACGGCCATCCGTAATCAGTGCCACATCCTTACCAAGACCGCGTCCGACAATCTTAGAAGTTGGTGCCAACATTTCTGGCATACCAGGACCACCCTGAGGACCTTCGTATCGAATGACAACGACATGTCCCTTCTTAACTGTTCCATTGTCAATCAACTCAAGGGCTTGATCTTGTGAATCACAACAAATAGCTTTACCGCGGAAAGTTTTAACAGATGGATCTACACCACCAACCTTGATAACAGCTCCATCCTGAGCAATATTTCCGTAAAGAATAGACAAACCACCAACTGGTGAAATAGGATGCTCAATCGGATGGATAATTTCTTCATTTTTGATTTCAGCACCAGCTACATTTTCTTTCAAGGTTTTACCAGTAACTGTAATACGATCACCCTTAATGGCTCCCTTTTTAATCAACTGATTGATAATGGCTGGAACACCACCAGCTTCATGCACATCATGCATGGTGTAAACACTTGAAGGGGCAATTTTAGAGAGATAAGGTGTCTTCTTGGCAATTTCATTAATGTCCTTAAGGTCATAATCAATACCAGCCTCACGCGCAATAGCAAGGGTATGGAGAACAGTATTGGTTGAACCACCCATAGCCATATCAAGAGCAAACGCATCATCGATAGCTTCTTTGGTCACAATATCACGTGGGCGAACATTATTTTTGATGTTATCCATCAATTTTGTGGCTGCTTGACGAACCAATTCACGACGTTCATCTGAGACAGCTAGGATAGTACCGTTACCTGGAAGGGCAAGACCCAAAACTTCCATCAAACAGTTCATTGAGTTAGCGGTAAACATTCCTGAACATGAACCACAAGTTGGACAAGCATTTTTCTCCAAATAATCGAGCTCTTCCTTGCTCATATCTCCAGCCTGATAGGTACCTACAGCTTCAAACAAACTTGATAGCGTCGCTTGATGACCAGTCATGTCAACGCCACCCTTCATAGGGCCACCAGAACAAAATACTGCTGGCACATTAGTACGCATGGCTGCCAAAATCATCCCTGGCGTAATCTTATCACAGTTAGGAATATAGAAAACCCCGTCAAACCAGTGGGCATTAATAACTGTTTCTGCAGAATCGGCAATCAATTCACGAGATGGAAGACTGTAACGCATCCCAATATGCCCCATGGCAATCCCATCATCCACACCAATGGTATTAAACTCAAAAGGAATACCGCCAGCCTCGCGGATAGCTTCCTTGGCAATATCTGCTAATTCACGCAAGTGAACATGCCCTGGAACAATATCAATATAAGAGTTACAAATAGCAATGAAAGGCTTTTGCATATCCTTGGCAGATTTAACTTGCCCAGTCGCATACAAAAGTCCGCGTGCTGGTGCCTTATCAACACCAACTTTAATCATATCACTTCTCATGATGTTACCTTCAATCTATAAAATTTCTTACAACATATGTTACCACTTTGGAAAGTAATGTCAAGGAATTTTCAGAATATTTCTGTAATTTCGAAAAGATGTCCCAGCCGTATCAAAACTGACAAAACAAAAAGGGGCTCTATAATTTCTGTAGTGGGTAAAA
>NZ_KV832497.1:0-21030 GCF_001837455.1 Streptococcus sp. HMSC068F04 | reverse complement strand
GGAGCGAAACGGACTTAAAGTCACAAAAATCCAAAAACACCCCAAAATTAAGTTTTTGGGGTGTAAATCATGGGGTGCAATAATTAAATTTTTAACGTAAACGAGGTATTAGTTACGTTTTGGTTTGACTGCCATGTCTAGGCCGAGTGCCGCACTGATAAGACCAAGTGAAACTAGAGCAGCAGATTGGCTCGAACCTGTTTCTGGGAGTTCTTTATGTGTTGGTTGCAATGGCGTTGGTGCCTCGTAGACCGTACCCTCAACGTGGAACAGTTGGTGTTGCTGGTTGCACCGTTTCAGGCTGGTTAGTTGCTTTAGTAACCAAGTGAGTCGTAGCAATCACTTCATAAGTATCCGTTTGAATACGATAAACACGTCCTTCTTGAACAGTTTCAATCACGTAGTTTGAGAATTGCTTGTTCAAAAGATCGGCGAAATCTTTATCGATATCGAGGTAGAGACCATTGGTACCTTTTACCAATGGGTCAAAGTCTTTTTCATCATATTTCTTACCAACTACGGTCAAAGAAATCCCAGCATCTTGAAGGGCTTTTAGTGTAGCATCTTTAGTTGGCTTTTTTGGAGTAAGGTCGATATCTTCGTCAGTGACCAAGAAGGCGAAGCGACGATTGTTCTTACCAGTTCCCCAAGTATAATCAGGTGAAGTTGCAATATGTGATAATGCTGTTGTTGCTTCCTCGTCTGAGCCAGTAGTACGGATGGCTTTTAATTTACCAACAAAAGCGTTCGTATCCGTGGTGAATTTAGAACCTCCGAAATCATGGTAAGTTGTGTTTTTGCTTGATTCATAGTCAACCAAACCAAGACGTGCTTGCACATTTTTAGATTCCAAATCACGCACAAATTTTTCAATGTTATTAGCTACGTCAGTGATATGGCTGTCCATTGAACCAGATTTATCGACAATAAAGACGATGTCAGTAGTTCCCTTGACTTCTTGGCGATTCACCACATCAGCCTCTTTAACAACCTCGACAACAGTCGTTTTATTGACCGTTTCAGTCGTTGTTGCCACATATAATACATCTTAGGAATCAAAAACACTCAATTCCTTCCCAAAAATCTTAGTCATAGATTGACATTAAAGAAGTTTTAAGATAACTTTAAAGTAACGATTTAATCCGATCTTATCGAGGAGTTGCCATGAAAAAAATAAATCTTCTTTATTTATTAGCTATTCTGGCCATCATTTCTGGTCTTTTACTGTATTACTTGCCAGACATGACGTCTGGACATAATGCAGAGTCAAATAAAACAAGTCAGACTTTTAAGGAGAAGACGATTGTCCATGATTTTGGTACGACAGAGTTGAAAAAAGCTCCAAAACGTATCGTTATCCTCGACAACCTCTATGGTGAAATCTTAGATCCTCTAGATATCACTCCAGTAGGTGCGACAACTGGTCAAGCTGATAGTCAAGAATTTTCAACCCTCTTTAAGAAACAATACAAGGATGCCAAAGTGGTTTCAGTTGGTTGGCAGGGTAATCCAGATTTGGATAAGATTGCTGAGCTAAAACCTGATTTAATCCTTATGACAGGCGAGCAGGAAGACCTCTACGAGGAGCTGTCTGAAATTGCACCGACTGTTGGCTACCAAATCAACACCGATGAAAATTGGGACTATCATGAAACCTCTCTCAAGGTGGCAGAAATCTTTGATAAACGTGATGAGATGAAGAAGGACCTCGATAGATTGGATGCTAGGGAGGCCGTTTTCGCGGAGAATGTCAAAGCCAAGTTTGGCGACCAGAAACTCTTGTATCTTCGCGTGACTGACAATGACATCCGTTATTATGCTTACGGGCATTTTGGTTATCTCTATGATACTTATCATTTCAATCGAGCGGAAACCTTCAATCCAGATGATATGTTCCAAGTTATCGATCCAGATAAACTAAAAGACATTAATCCGGACCTCCTGATTGTTCAAGCGGATTCTCAAGAACTCCTAGATAACAAACTTAAAAATACCCCTGTCTGGACTAGCCTTAAGGCTGTTCAAAATAACAAGGTTATCTATGCCGATTACTCAACCTACATGCTGGGCTTTGGAATTGTTTCCCAAGAAGCTATTATGAAACAGATTTCTGATGAATGGGGATTAAATTAAACTAAAAACGACCATGACGGTCGTTTTTTTATGTTCAAAATAAGTTTAAGTGACAAACAAACGTTTAATATGTTTTCTCAAGGCAAAATAGAGCTGAATGGTCATGGGGATCCAAATCAAGGGCTCGCATAGAATAACGCCAAGATAGCCCATAGAAGGAATGACCAAAAGAACAAAGAGAATTTTTCCGAAAAGTTCAATGAAACTAGAGGTTAAAGGTGTCAGTTTCTTACCTAGACCTTGCAGGCTATTTCTAAAGATGAAGAGCATTCCTAAAATAGGATAAAAGAGAGAACTGATACGGAGGTAGCGACTGGCATTGTCAATAATCACAGTATTATCTGAACCAGAGATAAGACCAGCCAAGAAAGGACTTGCTGCATAGAGGAGGACACAAGCTATGACAGACCAAGTTATAGAAACAAGACAAGATTGTTTTAACCCTTCTACTATGCGCTTAAACTGTTTGGCACCGAAGTTCTGAGAGGTGAAAGTAGTCACCCCGGCAGCAAGTGAAGTCAAAGGGAGAACAGCAAAGGACATAATCCGTCTTGCCGCCACTTGAGCGCTAATGATGAGAGGGCCAAAGCCGTTAATGGCATACTGTAAGGTTACAGTCCCAATAGAAACAATGGAATTCATGAGTCCCATGGCCATTCCTTGTCCAAAAAGATCCAAATAAAGACTTGAATCAAGAACAAAATCTGACTTACTTGGTAGAAGGAAGGTCACTTTTTTCTTAATATAGTAAAGACAGAGAATTGCCGAAAGTCCTTGAGAAATAATCGTTGCCAAGCCTGCTGATTGAACACCAAGATGGAGTTGTGTAATAAAGAAAAGGTCTAAAATGATATTGACCAGAGCTGAAAAAATCAGAAAATAGAGGGCTGTCAGACTATCACCAACTGCTCTGAGGAGACCAGCACACAGATTATAACCCAAAGTTACCCCAACACAGGAGACAATCATAGAAATATACTGGTAGGATTGCTCGATGATAGAAGCAGGAGTTCCTAAAAATTTTAGCAAAGGATAGAGCCCAAAATGTCCTAGAATCATAACCAAGGCACTTAAGCCCAGACCAATGACAACTGTGGCAGCCACAGACTGACGAAGTTTCCTAAAGTCTTGGGCACCATAATAACGTGCGATAACAACTCCCATACCATTTCCAACACCTAAGGCAAAGCCGATAACCAAGTCAAAAATAGCAGAAGAAGCCCCTACAGCAGCCAAGGCATCTGGACCTAAAAAGCGTCCCACAATCATGACATCCGCAGTATTATAGAGTTGCTGGAAAATATTGGATATCAGAATTGGTAGAGCAAAGATTAAAAGAGACCGCAAAATGGGGCCTCGTAAAAGATCAACTGACGAATTTTTCATAGACTTATTATAGCAAGATTGTAATTGTGAAACAATGACAAAAAGCCATCCTAGGATGACTTTCGCCTATTTTTTAGATAGCGGCTAAGTATTTGTGTCATGTGGTTGTAGCCCGCCGCGATCATTGGAATTTGTAAGTAAATATAAGGTAGGGTGTACTGGCTCTTAGTCTCTGAAATGAGGTGGAAGAGGATACCCCCAAAGAGATAGAGGAAGGCATAGAGTCCCAGTGTTGCCCCGTCTCCCATTCGTTTATAAGTGAAAGCGTAGTAGAACACACCACCAAGATATAGGACAAGGAGATAGCCTTGCATATAGGTTACGAAAAAGAGATGCAAGGTCCCATCGTGATAGATAGAAGTCGCAAACCTATTCCACAGAGGCTGAAACTTGCCTTTGCTTGGGCCATTCCAGATGGACTGGAAGCTTCCCTCTATCCAAGAACTGATAAACTTGGTACTGAAGAACCAACTGGCTTCATCGGGATGTGCTAGGAGATATTGAACACGCTTATCAAAAAGGTGATTGGCACTTTTTTCAATCTTTTCGATATTGCCCTTTTTCTTGGCGTAAATGTCACGAACATAGCCGGTATACCATCCTGGCATGCGTTTAGAATCGGGTTTGTCCTGTAAGCCCATAGCCAGCCAAGCAATCTGAGGGGTGCCAGAAATTTTTTGTTGAGTGGTAATCTCGTAGTAACTGGTCGTCGCCTTATGCAAGCTCATAGGAAAGGCAAAGAAAGCTAAGACTAAAAGCAAATAGCGATACCGTTTTTCTCTAAGAGTCATGAGTATTAGAATACCAGATAGCGCAATAATGAGAATGATGTTATTACTCCTTACCCAGTAGGCCAAAGATAGCATGACCACCGAAAGAATCGTATTCCCAACCTTACCACGTCTTAAGTAACGTAGAAAGAAGAGAATAGCAAAACTAGAAAAGAACAACCCATACATAAGTCCATAGGCAAACATGATGTTAAAGACTAGAGGTAAGAAACCAAAGCTCATGATGACAGCCGTACGACTAACTAAAGGCCTCGTAAACAGTTCATCCGTGATTTTCCATGTAGCATAGTTCATACCAATGACCATGCCAAGATTCAATACATAGAAAACAGAGATAACTGGTAAAGGAATTAGATAGAGAACTAAGCGTTCAAAACTGAGCAAACCCAACTGATGCGGATAGCGGTAGAAGTAGGCTCCTGGTTTTATTAAGGAGAAGTCGCCAGCATTGAACTGGACCGCCCCTTTAAAGACAGTACCTGCATCGTCTCGACCAGCAAAACTGGTCAGAAAAATCAACAGTAGGCCAAAACTCACAAAGCAAACGGAAAAAAAGATGAAAATCTGCTTTGTTGTCAGTTCCTTTAAGATCTTGGGCCAGAGAAGGGTCAAAAGCAGAATGGCCCCACCTGAAACATAAACATACCAAGGAACGCTACTAATCTCTGCCCACTCAAAGTATCCCGTCATCATGGTCGTGCGAATGAGTAAAGCAGTCACAAATAATAGTCCAAAGACTAAGAGCCCCACATAGCGCCCTAACCATTCTAAAACAGAACTCGTATATGACATAAGAGCCTTCATCCTGAAAGTCTCCTTTAATATAGGTAATTACCCTTATAGTTTAGCACAGTCGTCGGAAAAATGTAATGAAAACCAGAAGAAAATCCCATTCATCAACGAAAGAAATTGATCAAATGAAGACATAGAAAAACTCTCTCGTTTCTAAAACAAGAGAGTTTGATTTTATAAAGCAGATTACTTCATCCGCATACTATCAATTTTTTCTTCAGTCGGTGTGACACGTAAGGTCTTTTGTCCCGTATAAGTTACAAATCCAGGCTTACCGGCCGTTGGCTTGTTGAGCTTCTTAACATCAATCATATCGACTTGAACCAAGTTTGACAGACGGGCCTTAGAGTAGTAGGCTGCCAATTCAGCCGCATCTGTTTTGACTTCGTCAGTTGGGTTTAGATTGTCCTTGATAACCACGTGACTACCTGGGATATCCTTGGCGTGGAACCAGAGCTCACCCTTTTTAGCAATCTTGAAGGTCAACTCCTCATTTTGCAGGTTGTTACGACCAACCATGATAATGGTCTTACCATCAGAAGCTAGATACTGTTCAGGTTTCTTACGTTTGTGGCGCTTGTCAGTTGAACGACGCTTCATAAAGCCAGCCTGAACAAGCTCCTCACGAATATCCTCGATTTCATCCATGTTGGCTTGAGAAAGACTGAACTCCACACTCTCAAGATAATCAATAGTCTGCTTGGTTTCCTCAATCAAACCAGTCAAGTGCTTAACAGCTTCCTTGAGTTTCTGGTATTTCTTGAAGTAACGCTGAGCATTTTGGTTAGGCGTTAGAGCCACATTTAGAGGAATCGTAATCTTTTCACCAGTGTAGTAGTTGTCTAGCTCGACACCATCCTTGTCATTTGGTACCATGCTAAGATAGGTGGTCAAAAGTTCCCCTTTTTGACGGAACTCCTCAGCATTTTCGGTCGCCGCAAGATCTTTTTCCTGTTTAACAAGCTTTTTCTTGTTTTTTTCCAGTTCATTTTGCACGCGGTGAATCAAATCACTAGCCTGTTGAGCCACACGGTCACGCGCCGCCTTGTCCAAGTAGTAGTAGTCTAAAAGGGCTGACAAGGTTTCAAACTCAGGTTGGTCCTGACTATCAGAGAATCTTACAGCTGAAAATGCCTTAGCCGTTAAGTTTGGCTCTACTTCACGATTGAAGAAGGCACGGAAATTCTTGAGCTTATCAGTCTCAAGTAAGGCTGATAATTCATTGGCCGTGTCACGCCCCAAACCTTGGAAAAGTTTTTGAAGGTTTCTAGCTGACAAATCATCAGTCTGTAGGATCTCAAAGAGTTTTTCGTCTGGAATGTCGAAAGGATTCTTGGCGTCCGTCTTAGGAGGAGCAATATAGGTAGACCCAGGCAGAATAGTACGGTAACTATTTTGTGAGAAACCAACATGCTTGATAGACTCAATGATTTTGCTCTCGTTCTTGTCAATCAGGATAATGTTGGAGTGTTTCCCCATGATTTCCATAACAAGAGTAACCTTAACGCTATCACCGATTTCATTTTTATTAGAGACGGAAATCTCAAGGACACGGTCGTTTTCCAGTTGCTGGATATCCTCGATAACCGATCCCTGAAGGTATTTCCGCATAATCATGGTATAGGTGTTTGGATTCTGTGGATTTGGCAAGTCAGCCTTGGTCGTTTGAATACGTCCAAAAACAGGGTGAGCTGAAAGCAGAAGCTTGTAATTCTGACGATTGTTACGAATGGTCAAGACCAACTCACGCTCAAAAGGCTGATTAACCTTCTGAATACGTCCGTAGAGAACCTGCTCACGCAACTCAGCCGTCATATGGTGAAGAAAAAAGCCGTCAAAAGACATGATGTACTTCCTTTCTTGTTAGTGATAATAATTGTTTTATTTAAAAAATAAAATTTTCTGTGAAACTTTCCTTAGGTGTTGGCGGACGTCAGCGAACTTTTACAAAGTTCCATGACTAATAAAGATACAAAGGGCGTCTGCGGATATAGTCAAAAAAGAAAGTTTGACGCAGAATCTTTAGATTCTAGGAGAACTTGTCTTTTTGACACAATCCGCAGCCCGTGTTCAATTGTTTTTGAGCCCCTTCGCTTTTTCATTTTTAGGCTCAGGCTAAAACAGTTCCCCGAACTGTTTTACTCTCAAAAATTCCGAGCGCCTGAAACCTTTTAGTTTCAGGCGCTTTTAACACGGCGGAAAGTCTCGGTTAATTGCTCGCTCTGCTCGCAAAAAAGTTATTTCAAAAACTTGAAGAGTTTATGAACTTTGTTAGTTATTTTTAAATAATTTGCATACGTTATGAACGTAAATATTGCCTAACTATTATAGCACAAAGAGAGTAAAAATGCTTTGGATGGGTAGTCGGAATTGAGTTTGTTATTATTATGGACCATTCTTTATTACAAAAATTGTTACGCTAAAACAGTTAAAAGTTATGTCTTAGATTATAATGAATACCTTTGAATTTATATCTGACTTGTGGTATCATTTAATATGCTGAAAATTAAAGGAGCATTAAATGAACGATATTAAAAAGATATGCAATGCGACTAATTTGAAATACCTAGCTGTTGCACTTATGTTTTTGGACCAAATCTATCAGATGTTCGGGAGTATGGGGGCACCTATATGGTTGACGATGTTGGGACGTCTGTCTTTCCCAATTTTCCTCTTTCTTGCTGCTGATAGTTTTCACTACACTCATGATCGTATGGCTTTTCTCAGGCGTCTGCTTTACATGAGTTGGTTTATGATCATTGGCAACGCCATCATTGGTAGTATTTTTCATAATGGTAGTATCGGTTTAACCAACAATGCCTTTTCAACCTTCTTTATCACTGGGATTTTTATTTGCTCTTGGGATTTGTTGGCTAAGGGGCTTCGCGATAAATCGAACAAGGAGTTGATTCAAGGGATTGGTGTCTTTCTCTTGCCGATTCTTTCATCTATTCCGGTTGTAATCCTTTCAGGCATATTTGAAACGCCACATGCAAACCCAATCGTTGTGCAGATTGTAGCCTTTACCTTGTCACTTGTGCCAAGTATTATCATGGTTGAGGGTGGCTTTGTGATGGTTATTTTGGGGTTGCTATTCTATATTTTCCGTACCAATCGCATTGCTCAAATCATTGTCTTGGCTGTTATTTCTGTGATTGCCCATCTCTTTGATCCGACGGGTGTGCAATGGATGATGGTCTTTGCTGCGATTCCTATGTATTTCTATAACGGTAAGCGTGGTAGTGGTAACAAGAATTTCTTCTATATTTTCTACCCAGCCCATATTTATCTCTTGTGGATCCTAGCAAGTTTGTTTAGATAAGATGTCAAAGACAGTCCTTGTACTGTCTTTTTTCGTGCTCAAGGGCCATTTTTATGGTTTGTTTCCTGCTTCTAAAACTGCTATAATTTAAGGCGTAATAGAATCAAGTGATAAGTCAATTGGAGGTATATCATGACAAAAGTAGCAGTAGTATTTGCGGACGGATTTGAAGAAATCGAAGCCTTGAGCCCAGTGGATGTCTTTCGCCGAGCAGGATTTGACTGTAGCATGCTAGGACTTGAAAGTGCGTCAGTAACTGGCTCACACGGGATTCAAGTCGCTATGGATGGTGTATTTGATGGCAATTTTGCGGATTATGACTTGGTGGTCCTTCCTGGAGGTATGCCTGGCTCAACTAATCTACGCGATAACGAAACTTTGATTGCCTCTCTTCAAGAGGCTGCAAAAGCTGGAAAATATGTTGCTGCTATTTGTGCGGCACCAATTGTTCTCGAACGTGCTGACTTGCTCGAAGGGCGTAAATTCACATGTTTCCCAGGTGTTGAAGAGCAAATTACTTCTGGCGAGCATCAAACTGACTTGGTAGTTGTTGACGGCAATATTGTCACTAGCCGTGGTGCTGGAACAGCCCTAGCCTTTGCATACGCCTTGGTTGATTTGTTGGGTGGCGATGGTCAGCAGTTGGCCCATACTATGGTTTACGACAGATTGTTCCAATAATCTTATTTAAGACTCTTGTTCAAGAACTCTAACACTCCTTGTTAGGAATATTGACAATTTATGTTACTCTATGTGATGATAGAGAATGTATCAAACAGAGGGCCTAGTTATAGGCTGGAGAGACCTTAGCTTAATTTTATGAGCTTTGGTTTTTTCTTTTCTCCTTTGACATCTGTCTTGAAAACGGTTATAATAATCACAAAATAACCTTTAAATGAGTCCAGAGAGGCTTAAAAGGTCGGACAGGTGAAAAAACAGGGTTCTCCTGTGATTTTTTGTGCGACCTTGCCATGTGGCGAGGTTTTTTTGATGACATTTTGCAGTTTAGAAAGGGTTGTCATGATTTTAGTTGAAGATTTAATCATTGTGAGTCAGCGTGAGATTGCACCTCGTATTTTCGAAATGGTGCTTAAGGGAGAGATGGTTGCAGATATGAAGGTTGGTCAGTTCGTCCACCTCAAGGTGCCAGACCCAAGCAAGCTCCTTCGTCGTCCTATTTCCATTTCAGAGATTGACTATGACAAGAAAGAGGCAACCATTGTCTATCGAGTGGAACGCGAGGGAACTGCCATCCTTTCTAAGATGGTAGCTGGGCAAACCATTGATACCATGGGGCCTCAGGGAAATGGTTTTGATATTTCCGTTATTGAGGCTGGGCAGAAAGCTCTCCTTGTTGGTGGTGGTATTGGTGTACCGCCTTTGGTTGAGACGGCTAAGCAGTTGAAGGCTAAGGGTGTTGAAGTTGTATCAGTCATTGGTTTTGCCAATAAGGATGCTGTCATCTTGGAGGATAAGCTCAAAGCTTGTGGTGATGTTTATGTGACAACTGATGACGGTTCATACGGTATCAAAGGTTACGTTTCGACAGTTATTGATGGTTTCGACTGGACTCCAGATGCCGTGTATAGTTGCGGAGCTCCAGGCATGCTTAAATATGTCGATAGCAAGTTTGAAAACCATCCTCATGCCTATGTTTCTATGGAAGCTCGTATGGCTTGTGGTATGGGAGCTTGTTATGCCTGTGTGGTTCACGTTAAAGGAGAGTCGGACGCCAAAAATCTTCGTGTTTGCGAAGAAGGACCAGTCTTCCCTACCGGAAAAGTCATCGTCTAGGAGGTTACCATGTCAAAGATTAAATCAGAAAATCGTTTAGCTATTAGCCTTCCAGGGCTCGACTTGAAAAATCCTATTATCCCAGCCTCAGGTTGCTTTGGTTTTGGTCAAGAGTATGCCAAGTATTATGATTTGGATAAACTAGGTTCAATTATGATTAAGGCTACGACCGCCAATCCTCGTTTTGGTAATCCAACACCCCGCGTGGCAGAAACTCCATCAGGCATGCTTAATGCCATTGGCTTGCAAAACCCAGGTGTTGATGCTGTCTTGTCTGAAAAACTCCCTTGGTTGAAGGAACATTATCCTGAGCTTCCAATCATTGCCAATGTGGCTGGGTTTTCAAACGAAGAATATGCCGAAGTCTCTCACAAGATTTCCCAAGCCAGTAACGTCAAGGCTATCGAGCTCAATATCTCCTGTCCAAACGTGGACCATGGGAATAACGGTCTCCTCATCGGACAAGTTCCAGAGCTTGCCTATGCGGCCGTAAAAGCCAGTGTCTCTCACTCTGATGTGCCCGTCTATGTCAAACTGACACCGAGTGTGGCTGATATCACAAGTGTCGCCAAAGCAGTCGAAGATGCCGGAGCGACAGGTTTCACCATGATCAACACCTTGGTCGGAACACGCTATGACTTGGCTACTCGTAAACCTATCATTGCCAATGGTCAAGGTGGTATGTCAGGGCCAGCTGTCTTTCCAGTAGCCCTTAAACTTATCCGCCAAGTTGCTCTAGCATCAGACCTCCCAATCATCGGTATGGGTGGTGTCGACAGTGCCGAAGCGGCTATCGAAATGTTTATCGCTGGTGCCTCAGCCATCGGTGTCGGAACAGCCAACTTCGCAGATCCATATGCCTGCCCTAAAATCATCGACCGACTCCCTGAAGTCATGGACAAGTACGGCATCACAACACTTGAAGACTTACGTGAGGAAGTTCGAACAGACTTGTTGGGGAAATAGAATAAAAATAGCATTGTTAAGGAGTTCAACAAAGGTATAATTACTTTCATCTCCCTTTGACATTCCCTTATAAAAGCGCTATAATAGAACAAATTGAACTGAACCTTTAATCGAGTCCAGAGAGGCGAGAAAGGTGTACTGAGATGCTACGGCATCACTAAAGGGTAGGGACTGCCCTATTTTCGTGCAACCTTCGCTGACTGGCGGAGGTTTTTTGTGTGAAAGGATATAAGAAATGAGAGAAAATCGTCCTGTTATTGCCCTTGATTTCCCGACCTTTGAGGATGTGAAGGCTTTCCTTGCTAAGTTTCCCGCTGGTGAAAAGCTCTATGTGAAGATTGGTATGGAACTTTACTATGCAGCTGGGCCTGAGATTGTGCGCTACGTTAAAGAGCTTGGCCATAGTGTTTTCCTTGACCTTAAGCTTCACGATATTCCAAATACTGTGAAATCAGCTATGCGTGTCTTGTCTAACCTTGGCGTTGATATGACTAATGTGCATGCGGCTGGTGGTGTGGAAATGATGAAGGCTGCGCGTGAAGGCTTGGGAGATGGTCCAATCTTGATTGCTGTAACACAGTTGACCTCTACCTCTGAAGAGCAGATGCGTGATTTTCAAAATATCCAAACCACACTTCAAGAATCAGTGGTTCATTATGCTAAGAAGACTGCTGAAGCAGGTCTTGATGGTGTTGTCTGCTCAGCGCACGAAGTAGCGAAAATCAAAGAAGCAACAAATGAAGATTTCGTTTGTTTGACACCTGGTATCCGTCCAGCAGGAGCAGCAGTTGGTGACCAAAAACGTGTCATGACACCTGCCGATGCCCGTCAAATTGGTTCAGATTACATTGTTGTTGGTCGTCCAATTACACAAGCTGATGATCCAGTAGCAGCTTATCACGACATCAAGGCCCAATGGAACGGTCAATAAATTTTCAAAAAGACCTTATTTCATAGGAAAATAGATGGAATTAGGTTATAATAAAGAATAGAAAACGCTTTACGGAGGATAATAATTATGACATTAGCATCACAAATCGCATCTGACTTGCTTGATATCAAGGCTGTTTACCTTAAACCTGAAGAACCTTTTACATGGGCATCAGGAATTAAATCACCAATCTACACAGACAACCGTATTACTTTGTCTTATCCAGAAACTCGTACACTTATTGAAAATGGTTTCGTGGAAAAGATTAAGGAAGAATTCCCAGAAGTAGAAGTGATTGCAGGTACTGCAACTGCTGGTATTCCTCACGGTGCGATCATCGCTGACAAGATGAACCTTCCATTTGCCTACATCCGTAGCAAACCAAAAGATCACGGTGCTGGTAACCAAATCGAAGGTCGTGTGGTTAAAGGCGAAAAAATGGTTGTTGTTGAAGACTTGATTTCAACTGGTGGTTCAGTACTTGATGCTGTAGCAGCTGCAGAGCGTGAAGGGGCTGATGTTATCGGTGTTGTGGCTATCTTTACTTACGAATTGCCAAAAGCTGAGAAAAACTTTGCGGATGCTGGTGTGAAATTGGTTACTCTTTCAAACTACACTGAGTTGATCAAAGTCGCTAAAGTTCAAGGCTACATCACAGCAGACGGACTTCAACTTTTGAAGAAATTCAAAGAAAATCAAGAAACTTGGCAAGACTAATTATCAAGATTTAAGGCGGAACGTTTTAGGCGTTTCGCTTTTTTTAGTATAATTTAGGAAAAGATAAGCAGGGAGAGTATAAGATGACAATTAATGAGTGGTCAGATGCAACGGCAATGGCTGAAGCTGTGCAAAATAAGATGGTCAGTCCCCGAGAACTAGTGGAGGCTACCATTCATGAAGCAGAGAGGACGAATCCTAAAATCAATGCTATCGTCAGTCAACGCTACGAGAAAGCATTGAAAGAAGCAGAAACTAGAGACTTTTCAGATAAACCATTTACTGGAGTTCCGATTTTTCTAAAGGATTTAGGTCAAGAGCAAGCTGGTGAGCCGTCAACAGCGGGTTCTCGTCTATTTACAAGTTATCATGCAATGGAAACAGATAATTATGTTAAGAAACTTGAGGAATTGGGCTTTATTATTTTAGGGCGTTCTAGTACTCCTGAGTTTGGCTTCAAAAATATCAGTGATGCTCAGATTCATGGTCCTGTTAATTTGCCTGACGATGTGACACGTAATGCTGGTGGCTCAAGTGGTGGTGCGGCAGCTCTTGTGAGTTCTGGCATTTCTCCCTTGGCACCAGCTAGTGACGGTGGAGGCTCTATCCGTATTCCAGCCTCCTTTAACGGCCTAATTGGTCTTAAGCCTACAAGAGGACGGATCCCTGTCGGTCCTAGTTCTTTCCGTGGCTGGCAGGGAGCCTCTGTTCAGTTTGCTTTGACTAAGACTGTGCGCGATACTAAACGCTTGCTCTATCACATGCAGACGTGTCAGATGGAAAGTCCTTTTATCTTACCGAAGCTTAGCAAAGTGTCTTTAGAAGAAGCAGTTAGACCTTTGAAGATTGCTTTTTCGACTGTTTCTCCTATTGGTGGTAAGGTGTCAAAATCTGCTATTGCAGCGACAAAAAAAGCTGCTAGAACATTGGAAAGTCTAGGACATTATGTGCATGAACTTACCGATCAGCCCTTGAATGGGATTGAAGCCATGCAGTCTTACTACATCATGAATAGTGTGGAGACAGCAGCCATGTTTGATTCCATAGAGGCTGGTTTAGGACGGAAGATGACCTTTGAAGATATGGAATTGATGACTTGGGCTATTTTTCAATCTGGGCAAAAGATTCCTGCTAAAATTTACTCTAAAATCCTTGCCCAGTGGGATCAGTATAGCCTTCAGATGGCGAATTTTCATGAGTCTTACGATATTCTTCTGACACCAACAGTTGCGGATGTGGCACCTAAGCATGGACAGTTTGCCCTCTCTGAAAGCTTACAAAATCAACTTAAACATATGGCTGATTTTGACTGGCCAAAGCAACAGAAACTTATTTGGGAAATGTTTGCGGACAGCTTAGACTGGACACCTTTCACACAACAAGCTAATTTAACGGGACAACCATCGATTTCTTTACCTGTCTATCGGGACGAGCAGGGTCTTTCACTCGGTGTTCAATTAACAGCTGCCAAGGGAAGGGAGGACCTCTTGTTACACTTGGCCCAACAAATGGAAGAACGTTCGGTTTTTAGCTAGACATTCTCATTTTCAGTTCAATATTTTGTGAAGCCCTTTCAAATAGTGTAGGCTAAGATTATAAGTTTTTAACTTAACTTCATTATTTAAGGAGACACACATAGATGAAAAAGAGATTTTTCGCCGTATTTAGCCTAATTTTGGCTGCGGTCTTTTTGGTTGCCTGCTCGTCACAGAGTACAGGTGAAAAGAACTGGGAAAAGATTGAGAAACGTGGGAGCATCAAGGTTGCGACTGCTGGAACACTTTACCCACAAACCTACCACGATGATAAGAACAATTTGACTGGTTATGACGTTGAGATTCTCAAAGAAGTTGGAAAACGTCTTAAGTTGAAAATTGACTTCACGGAGATGGGCGTGGATGGCATGCTTACTGCTGTAAATAGTGGTCAAGTAGATATTGCTAACTACTCACTCGAAGATGACAACAAGAACGTTAAAAAATTCTTGCGTTCTGAACCATACAAGTATTCATTCACTTCTATGGTAGTTCGTGAATCAAATAACTCAGGAATTTCTTCATGGAATGACCTCAAAGGCAAGAAAGCAGCTGGTGCTGCAAGTACCAAGTACATGAAGATTGCCAAAAAAATGGGTGCTGAACTCGTCGTATATGATAATGTTACCAATGACGTTTATATGCAAGACTTGGTAAATGGTCGTACAGACGTTATCGTCAACGATTACTACTTGCAAAAGATGGCAGTAGCTGCTATCAAAGATAAGTACCCTGTTAAGATCAACGACGGCATCTACAGTAACCCTTACTCAACAAGCTTTACTTTCTCATTGAAGAATAAAACCCTTCAAGAAAAAGTTAATAAAGCTATCAAAGACATGAAGAAAGATGGTACCCTTACCAAGATTTCAGAGAAGTTCTTTGCTGGTCAAGACGTTACAAAGAAAACAAAAGTTGACTACACTGAGATTGACATCTCTGATGTTGAATAATATGAGCGATCCGATTGGATCGCTTATTTGCTAAAGAAATGTTTAGAAAGATAGACTTATGATTATTGATTTTTCACTGATTCTAAAAAGCATTCCCTATGTCCTTTCAGGTTTGCCCTATACTTTGGGGATTTCCCTTTTAAGCTTTATGGTTGGTAATGTATTTGCCATCATTCTTGCCTTTATGCGGATGTCGCAAAAACCTTGGTTGAAGTATCCAGCTCGCATCTATATTTCCATCATGCGAGGCGTACCTATGTTGGTCGTCCTCTTCATTCTTTACTTTGGCTTGCCCTATGTTGGCGTTCAGCTACCTGCCCTTCTTTGTGCCTTTATTGGCTTCTCCTGTGTCAGTGCCGCTTATATGGCAGAGATTTTTCGTTCATCCATAGCTGCAGTAGATAAGGGGCAGTGGGAGGCGGCTCGATCTCTTGGACTCCCTCAGAAGTCTATTATCCATCGTATTATCTTGCCCCAGGCCATGCGTATAGCAGTAGCACCACTTGGTAATGTCATTATCGACATGGTAAAGAGTTCCTCATTGGCGGCTATGATTACAGTGCCTGACATTTTCCAAAATGCTAAGATTATCGGTGGGCGTGAGTATGACTACATGTCTATGTATATCCTAATCGCCCTTATTTACTGGACTTTGAGCTTTACTTTAGAACTGCTTCAAGGCTATCTTGAAAAACGCTTAGCCACCTATTGATTTTTTGAAAAAATTGTTTGAATATCTAATAAAATATTGAAATTTATTTAATTCTAATCTTATAAATGTGGTATAATAAAAACGATTTAAAAATCAGAAAGGTATTTTGGAATGAAGAAGAAAACAGTCGTTGCAACGACCCTGTCAACCCTACTTGTCTCAACTGCCATCTTGGCCAATGCTGTCCAAGCTGACGAGGTAGAAACTCATGCAGCTGTAACAGCACCAAGCACTGAAGTAGTAGCTACAGAGGCAACTACCAATGCGACATCTACTGTAGCAACAATTGCATCTAGCGAGTCTGCAGCACCAGTAGCTAGTTCAACATCAGTTGTTACTGCTTCAACAGCTGAAACAAGCGAAACACCTGCTGCTACAGCAAGTGAAACAGCAACTGCAGCCGCAACTCCTACAACAGAAGTCGTGACAAATGCTAGCACAAGTGCCAGCAACGACACTGTAACTGTCCTTCACACCAACGATGTTCACGGTCGTATGGTTGAAGATGATCGTAACGGAGTTATTGGTGATGCCCTTTTGTCTGGTATCGTCAATGATTCTCGTTCAAAAGGAACAACCCTTGTCTTTGACTCTGGTGACTCATTCCAAGGTCTCCCAATCTCAAACAGTTCTAAGGGTGAAGACATGGCAAGCGTCATGAATGCTGTTGGTTTTGATGCCATGACAGTGGGGAACCATGAGTTTGACTTTGGTCTTGACCAATTGCGTCGTTTGAGCAAACAAATCAATTTCCCAATCATCACATCTAACGTATATGTAGATGGCGTCCGTCTTTTCCAACCATCTACAATCGTTGACAAAACACCTGGTCTTGATGGAGATGAAGTCGTTGTTATTGGTGTTACAACTCCCGAGACAGCTACTAAGACACACCCTCGTAACATTCCTGGTGTCTCTTTCACTGATCCTATTACTGAGGTTAAGGCTGTTGTTGACCAAGTGGAATCAAATGCCCGTGCCGAAGGTAAGGAATATAAGACTTATGTTGTCCTTAGTCACTTGGGGATTGATACAACAACTCCAGTTGAATGGCGTGGATCAACTTTGGCAGAAGCTCTTTCAAACTATGCACCTTTGAAAGGAAAACGTGTTCTTGTCCTTGATGGTCACTCACACACTCTTCACACAGCGACATACGGCGATAACGTTACTTACAACCAAACTGGTAGCTACCTTAACAATGTTGGTCGTGTCGTTTATAATTCTGACCGTGTCTTGTCACATGGCGTGATTTCACACGACGAAGCTAAGAAAAATTATCAAGTTAACCCAACAGTTAAAGCTATGATTGATGATATCCAAGCTAAGTACAAGGCGGATTCTTCAAAAGTCGTTATTGAAAATAGCCCAGTTAAACTTAGCGGTGACCGTATGGACGTTCGTGTTCGCGAAACGAATCTTGGTAATGTGGTCGCAGATGCTCTCTTAGATTACGGACAATCAGCTTTCACACACAAGTCTAACCTTGCCGTAACAAATGGTGGTGGTCTTCGTGAAACAATCGCTAAAGACAAACCAATCACTAAAGGTGATATCATTGCCGTTCTTCCATTTGGTAACTCAGTTGCTCAAATTCAAGTAACAGGTCAAAATATTCATGATATGTTTGTCAAATCTCTTGGTTCTATTCTCCAAGTTGACGAAAGTGGTAAAACTGTTCTGGATGAAAATGGTCAACCTCTCCTTGAACCATCTGGCGGTTTCCTTCAAGTTTCTGGAGCTCGTGTTTACTATGACACAACTCTTCCAGCTGAAAAACGTATCTTGTCAATTGACATTTTGGATCCAGAAACTGGTGTCTATAAACCACTCAACACAAACGGAACTTACTACCTTGTAACCAACGACTTCTTGGCTGCTGGTGGTGATGGCTTCACAATGTTGGGGGGCCCTCGTGAAGAAGGTCCTTCAATGGATACCGTCTTTGCGGATTACTTGACACATGCAGACCTTTCTAAGTATGCCGTTATCAATCCAAATTCACGTACCATTTCAATTTCAAGTGCTGATTTTGCTGCCTTGAACAAAAAAGAAAATGCAGCAGACCCTACACTTAATCCTTTGGAACCTGTTACTCCATCAACTATTGCTAAAGATTTAGAAACTAGCAAACCAGTCGTATCTAAAGTAGTGACGACTCCTAATGGCAAAGTATTCTTCATTTCAACAAGAAGCGAAGCGCTTAAAGAAACAGAAAAAGTGACAGAAGCTTCTGCCCAAACTGAAATCCTTCCTACAACAGGTGACAAGGGCTCACACGCAGGTCTCCTCGGACTTGGTATGTTGCTCACTCTCTTTGGACTTAGTGGTAAACACAAAGGCAAAGAGAAAAACTAAGACGTTTGCAGATATAAAAAGAGTTAACCATTTGGCTAACTCTTTTTTGTTTTCTTCTTGTTACTATGTGTCTTTCGATACTGGCTTGGTGTTTGATCGTAATAGTGTTTAAATTGGCGGTTGAAATTGGATAGGTTATTAAAACCAACATTAGTAGCAATTTCCAAAACTGGTTTAACGCTATTACGAAGCTCCTCGCAAGCAGCATTGAGTCTTGCTTGAATGATAAATTCTGTACAAGAGGTACCTGTATGTTGCTTAAAAATCGTCATAAAGTGAGTCTTACTATACCCCATAAGCTCTGACAACTTTTCAATAGTGAGATTTTCGGCATAATGTTGGTTAATGTAATCAATGATTTCCCGAATCTTTTCATTCTTACGATAATGATCATCAGAAGTTTTTCGCTCTACCAAACGATAGAAGTAGAGGAGGTAGATTAATTCTTCAAGTTTTGACTTGAGAAGAAGTTCATAGTGACGATCTTTCTGACGAATCATCTTAAAAATCTCAAAGAGGAGAGCTCTAACTTCCATATACCCATCATCTGATGGTCTTAGACATTGTTTAAACTTGAAATTAGAATTCTGTAAAGGCTGTAGGTAGCGTAGACTAAGCGGATCCACCAGCGACTGCCCCAACATATCCAAATGAAAATGTAGGGTGTCCGTATGATGAGGCTGATCATCTACTGGGTGAATCGAATGAAGGCCATTCGGACGAATTAAAAAGATATCTCCAGCTTGACTGTCAAAATAGTCATAATCAATGTGATAACGAGCCGTCCCCTCATAAACGTACTGAATCTCCAGCTCTGGATGCCAATGAAAAAGAATATCAGGGCGTCCATTTTCAACCTTGGTTTCCGTCAGTCGAAAAGGAAGCAGATTATCGTCAAAATCGATCAAATGTTTAAAATCTTTATCAGTAGCTGCTTGACTCATGGCAAACCTTTCAAAATCATAGGATAGTACCATGATAGCATTTTCTTTCTTAAAAAGCATGAGTAAATCGTCTGATGGTATTAGTTAGTTATATTTTACATAATTTTATTTCTGTATTTATGATACAAAAAATAAAAAGATGACAGAGCATCTTTTTACATAAATTTAGTTATGTTTATTTTCCTAGACAGAACTGGCTAAAGAGTTGCGTAATGAGTTCATCTGGGGCAGCATCACCAGTAATTTCTCCCAGAATTTCCCAAGTGCGTGTCATATCAACCTGTAGGAGGTCAACAGGCATGCCTAATTCAAGACCTTGATTGACTGCTTCAAGGCTTTCGAGGGCTTTTTCAATGAGTGAAATGTGACGGGCATTTGAGAGATAAGTAGCATCTTTCTCCACTAGACCAGCATTATCAAAGAAGAGTTGATTAATACGATCTTCAATTTTGTCGATGTTTTCATTGTTGAGGACTGAAATCGGAATGACATCTTCAGGAAGCTCTTCCATTTGGATTGCTTGAGGAAGGTCTGTCTTATTTAGGAGAATGATTCGATTGCTATTTTTACTAATTTCGAGTAATGTACGGTCTTGCTCAGTTAACGGTTCAGAGTTATTGAGGACAAGAAGAACCAGGTCAGCCTCTTCAAGAGCTTTCTTAGAACGTTCTACACCAATCTTTTCAACAACATCGTCTGTGTCACGGATACCAGCGGTATCAATTAACTTAAGGGGAACGCCTTTGATATTAACGTATTCTTCAATGACATCACGTGTTGTACCCTCAATGTCTGTAACGATAGCTTTCTCCTCACGTAGGAGATTGTTAAGAAGACTAGATTTTCCGACATTTGGACGACCAATGATTGCCGTTGAAAGACCTTCTCGTAGGATTTTTCCTCGTTTGGCAGTAGCCAGAAGATTTTCTAGAAGTGCCTGGAACTCTTGAGTCTTTTCACGGACAAGATTTGTAGTAACCTCCTCAACATCATCATACTCTGGGTAATCAATATTAACTTCGACTTGAGCCAAAGTGTTAAGGATTTCTTGGCGAGTGTTGTTAATGAGATCCTTGAGCGAACCATCAAGTTGAGAAACGGCAACGGCCATAGCCTTATCAGTCTTAGCACGAATCAAATCCATGACAGCTTCGGCCTGGGTCAAGTCCACACGACCATTCAAGAAGGCACGTTTGGAAAATTCTCCAGGTTCGGCCATACGAGCACCAGAACGGATAAGGAGTTGAAGGATTTCATTGGTTACAGCGACACCACCATGGGTGTTGATTTCTACGACATCCTCACGTGTAAAGGTCTTTGGTGCACACATAACACTGACCATGACTTCATCAATGGTTTCATCATTTTCCACGATATGACCGTAATTGATAGTATGTGAAGCGACCGTTTCTAAATTTTTTCCTTTGAAAACCTTATTAGCAATAGCAACAGCATCGGTTCCAGATAAGCGAACAATACCGATAGCACCTTCACCTAAAGGCGTTGAAATTGCAGTAATCGTATCAAATTCTTTGGTAATTGACATAGTTATTCCTTTGGATTTTTTCTGTATAAGTTTTAAAATGATTTAATTTCATTGTAACGCAAAAGACCAGTAGTAGCAAGGATTGGTGCCGATAAAGTCAAGAAAAAAGAGCCTAAGCTCTTTTTGTTTATTTTGTGACTTTAAGTCCGT
>NZ_KV832496.1:0-727 GCF_001837455.1 Streptococcus sp. HMSC068F04 | reverse complement strand
AAAAAGCTGAAGAACCTATTTCAGTGACTCCCTCCGGAATGGTAACACTCGTCAACTGGGTACCTCTAAAGGCACTATCGCCTATCTTCGTTAACGTGCTTGGTAATACTACTTCCTTCAAACTAGAGCCCGAAAAAGCATAAGAACCTATCTCAGTAACACCCTCTGGAATCACTAACTTTTCAATTCCTGTTCCAGAAAACAACGAACTTGGAATTGTCTTCCAATTCCCACGAAGCACTACTTCCTTAAGATTCTTCTGTCCACCAAATGGTGAACTAGTTGATTGCAACTCTGATGGCAAGCTAACTTTAGTAAGGGAATTGAAATCGTTAGAATAGTCAGTGCCAAAGGAACCACCACCTAACTTACTAACACTGTCTGGAATATAGAGCTCTGTAATTCTTGTATTACTGAATGCTCTAGAACCTATTTCGGTAACTGTCTCAGGAATATTTATGCTCGAAATCCCTGAACCTTGAAAAAGACCGTCAGCTATCTTTGTTATGCCTTCTTCAAAATGAATTGTCTTGAGATGTTGTGAACCTTCAAAAGCCCCATAAGCTTCACTCAAGTTCTTTGGAATAACGACACTACTTAAACTATCAATAGATCCAAAGGCTCCACTTCCTATAGTTGTGACACTTGTTGGAAGAGTGATGTCTTTCAACTGTGTCCCACTAAAAGCAGAATAGTCTATCTTCGTTAACGTGCTTGGTAACACTAC
>NZ_KV832495.1:0-530 GCF_001837455.1 Streptococcus sp. HMSC068F04 | reverse complement strand
CTATAATCTCTACAGTAGTTTTACCCACTATAGAAATTATAGAGCCAGAATGAAAAGAGGTTCCTTAGGGAATCTCTTTTTTTTGCTTGTTCTAAAAAATTTTAGACTAAGATGGGCACCGTCTCTAAATAGGACTTCTAAATATAAAAAATCCCTGCAATCCTATTGATTGCGGGGATTTCGTCTTAGAATAGGCCTTTAATCTTGTCTAAAGCTCCACTGACCATTTCGTTACCTGAAACAAGAGATTTAGCTTGGTCGAAATACTCGCCCAAATCATCTTTGTTTTCATCGACAAACTTTTTAGCAGCTTCGAAATCTTTCTTTTCGATCATTTCTTTTACTTGGTTAAATAATTCCATTGGATTCATATCGGTTCTCCTTTATAAGTTTTCTTACAAATCCTATTTAATCACGCTTATAGCAAACTAGCAAGAAATATGTTTGAAGCGACTGATATGAGAGTTACAATTTTCCAGTTAAGCACTATTGAGACTTGTTTAATCATAACCACCCGTCTAACGGGTGGT
>NZ_KV832494.1:0-951 GCF_001837455.1 Streptococcus sp. HMSC068F04 | reverse complement strand
AGTCCTACTGGCGGAGTATAGATTTCATTGCTGGACTTAGGTCTAGCTTTTTTTGTCAAGTTATTTACTTGTTAAAACTCTTAATTTCAGATATGATATGATTATATTTTATTTGAGAGGTATTATTATGTCGAATTTTGCATCAGCGTTTACACCTATTTCTATTTCTACTGCTAAAGATAAAATTTCTTCTACAGATAAGTTTATTTTATTTATTGGCCGTCCTTCTTGTCCATATTGTCAACTTTTTGAACCTAAATTATCTAATGTTGCACGTAATTCAAATTTTACTATTTTCTATATTAATAGTGAAAATAGTGAGGAACTTGAATATATTCAAGCTTTACGTAAAAGATATGGAATTGCTACTGTTCCAGCCCTCTTTGTTTCAGAAAATGGAACTGCTAAGGTTGTTTGCGACTCTTCTCTTTCTGAGGATGACATTCTAGATTTTATTTCTTAATCTTCTTGGAGGTTCTTATGTTTATCTGTAAACACGAGGTCCAGTATTATGAAACAGATCGAATGGGTATTACTCATCATTCCAATTATGTACGATGGATGGAAGAGGCTAGAACTTTTTTTCTAAGAGAGATAGGTTGGCCTTATGAAAAAATTGAAGAGGAGGGAATTATCTCTCCTGTTACTTCAATTTCCTGTGACTATAAAGCTACTTCTACTTTTGCAGATGTGATTTCTATTGAGATTAATGTTAAAAGTGTTAAATCTGCTAAACTTTCTTTTGTATACCATATGGTAAATCAGAATGGTGTTCTTGTTTGTACAGCTGCTTCTGAACATAGTTTCTTGTCTAAGAATGGTGGTTTTGTTAATCTTAAAAGAGATTATCCCTCATTTTTTAATCTTTTAAAAGAGCATTCAGTTATGCAATAAAAAAGAAGAAAATCATTTTGATTTTCTTCTCAGATTGAAGACAAAGTCCTCAGAAGT
>NZ_KV832493.1:0-266 GCF_001837455.1 Streptococcus sp. HMSC068F04 | reverse complement strand
GTATCTGCCAACTTGAGTATATCTAAAAATGAGAACAATGGAACATTTACAATAATTGCCAAAAATCTCAAAGGTTTAGAAGGCTACAAAGAAGTTAAAATTCCATTTTGGTCACATGCGAATGGAATGAGTGATATCAAATGGTATACACCGACCAGACAAGCAGATGGCTCTTACACTGTAACGGTGAAAGCTAGTGATCATGAGAATGCTAATGGCAGATATGAAGCGCAAGTATTTTACATTGATGCTAAAGGTCAAAAACG
>NZ_KV832492.1:0-11260 GCF_001837455.1 Streptococcus sp. HMSC068F04 | reverse complement strand
ATTTTTAGATATACTCAAGTTGGCAGATACCGATATTTCCGGCTTCTTACCAATAAAAACTTGAGTTGTTGTTCCACCAACACCAGTTAATTGGCCATCTTTTTGAACATAATAAAGGTGAACATTATAAAGGCCTGTTGAGTTTTTATGAGCTGAAGCTTTAACGTTTACTGTGTAAGTTCCATTATTTTGACGGTTAGCCGTATACCAGATAATGTCATCTTGGCCATTAATTTCTGACCAAATTGGAACAGAGACTGTTTGAACACCATTTGGTGCTTTGACATTAGAGATGACAACATCAAAGCTACCAAGAGTTGGATTGTTATTAACAATAGAAATAGTTCCACTCAAATCGCCTTGAGTTGGATCTGCTTCGACACTGGCATTAGCAGTAAATCGTCCTGTATAGTCCACGCTTTGGTCAAAGACATGTTTACCTGGCAAGAGATTAGCTGTAGCTGAAAATTGCCATGCACCAGTTTTGGCATTATAGCGCATGTTTTTAGCGCTCGTTGCTGTAAGACTTGACGATGGGTACTGTGCAACCCAGAAATTCTCAATACCAAATTGAGAGGTTGAGACAGGTCCACGGTAGCCTAAATTGTTCTCATCCAACCAGCTGGCACTTGTGTAGAACATCAAGTTGTTGTAACCATGCTTACGCATTTCGTTAACCCAAGCTTGAGTGTTACGGTTGATATTTGGAAGCATATTAGAGTCTTCGAAATCATTAACCATAACGGTGCTCTTTGGAAGGTTCAGTTTTTGTGCAGCTTGGATGTAGAAACGAGCTTCTGCACGTGCTTCTTCCTCAGTTGTGTATCGTGAAAAATGATAGGTTGATACTTGAAGACCAGCAATTTGAGCATTGCGAACTTGTGAGGGTGCTTTAGGGTTGTTGTACCAAGTGTCCTCAGTCAACTTGACAACGACACCACCCACACCTTGGCGTGCAAGAGCACGATAGTCATCTACACTGATATCACCATTATGACTGCTGACATCGATAAAAGTCTTTGGTTGTACCTTAAGCGTTTGCGAAGGAACATCCGTGGAATTCGTCAATTTAGCAGGTGTTGCACTTTCTGAACTTACAACTGAAGATGTTACTGAAGTTGATGCCGTTGCAGCCTCGGAACTTTGTGAAGCAGGAGACATAGATACCGCTGGAGCACTAGGTTTTGCCACCTCACTCGTAGCTACGGGTGCTGAAACAGTTGAACTAGGAGTTACAGGCAAGGCTGCTTCTCCACCAAAAATCTCAGCCGCTGTCGCAGATTGATACTGATTTTCCTCAGTAACAGAAGGAGTATTGGTCGTCGCCACTTCATCAGCTTGAGCAACCTGAGTTGTGACAGCCAAAAGAACAGTCGCACTGGCATAGTAGATAAAATCTTTCGTTCGCATTTAACTTTCCTTTTGCATTTTTAATATGTCAACCATTTTACCATAGAAAAACTCTAATGGAAAGCTTATTGTTAAAAATTTCTAAATAAAATAAAAATATTATAAAACCTTAAGTACTTATGAACTTACTATTCGTACAACATGAAAACCTTTTAACTATATATTTGAATTACTCTTTGAAAAGCAGGGAAAGAATTTTGCTATATCACTAAAGATGAAAATGTGTGACAAAAGAAAAATTCCCGAACTTCTATCCGAGAATTTTATCAGCTTTATTTACGTTTTGGTGGGTTATGGATAGCTTCTCCAAGTACGTCAGCAAAGGCTTCATACATGTTTTCAGAGAAGGTTGGGTGACCGTGGATAGATTGCAAGAGTTCATCTACAGTCAATTCATTTTCCATAATTGTTGACGCTTCGTTAATCAATTCAGCTGCAGCTGGACCGATAATGTGAACACCAAGGATTTCATGGTACTTCGCATCTGCAACGACTTTAACAAAACCTTGAGCTTCATTTGAAGCGATGGCACGTCCGTTACCAGCAAAGCTTGATTTACCAATGAGTACATCACCGTATTTAGCTCGTGCATCTTCTTCAGTAAGACCACACATTGCTACTTCTGGGTGAGTGTAGACAGCTGCTGGTGTGTAGTCAAGGTGAGCCATACGGCCATTGCCACGCATAGCATTTTCAGCTGCAACTTCACCCATACGGTAAGCCGCGTGAGCAAGCATCTTAGTTCCGTTAACATCACCTGGTGCGTAGATTCCTGGGATTGATGTTTCTTGATAAGCATTAACTTTGATACGACCACGGTCAAGTTCAAGGTTAAGATTTTCAAGACCATCCAATTGAGGGACACGACCGATTGAAAGAAGGGCACGATCCGCTACAATCTCTTCACCATTATTAAGTTTTAGGGTCAATTGGTTGTTAGCTTCTACAATCTCAGAAACCCCAACAGATGTCATGATCTTCATACCCTTCTTAGCAAGGATTTTTTGAAGTTCAAGTGACACTTCTTTATCCATAGCAGGAATAATGCGGTCAGCCATCTCAACAACAGTCACTTCTACACCGTATGAGGCATAAACAAGACCAAGCTCGATACCAACGACACCACCACCCATAACAGCAAGTGATTTAGGCAATTCACGCAAGTCAAGAATATCATCTGATGTCATCACAAGCTGTGACTCAATTCCAGGGATATTGATACGAGATACTTTTGATCCAGTCGCAAGGATGATGTTACGTCCCTTGATTGTTTCTGAACCAATAGTAACTGTCTTATCTGGATTAACTTGACCAAGACCATTGAAAATAGTAACTTTGTTAGCCTTCAAAAGACCTTGCACACCACCAGTAAGGGTCTTAACAACAGAGTTCTTAAAGTCTACTGTCTTATCCATATCGATAGTGTAGTTTGTTGACGCTAGGTTGATACCACGACCTGCAGCAATCTTAAGACCATCAAGGATTTCTGCATTTTTAAGGTAGGTCTTAGTTGGGATACATCCCTTATTCAAACATGTTCCACCAAACTCAGATTTTTCAACGATAGCAACCTTACCACCAAGTTGCGCACCAAGGATGGCAGAATAGTAACCAGCAGGACCACCACCGACAACGATAATATCGTATTCATTGTCAGCAAGTGGTGCTTTTTCTGCAGCGGCTGCTGGAGCAGCTTGGGCAGGAGCTTTAGGAACTTCAAGACCAGCTGATTCCAACTGAGCAGTTGCTTCAGCAACAGGTGCGCTAGCTGCGTTGTCAGCTACAACCTCACCTTCTGCTCCAATATAACCGATAACCTCAGTAACTGGGACTGTTTCACCAGCCTGACGTGTAATCTTCAAAAGGACACCTGAATCCTCTGCTTCAAGTTCCATGTTTGTCTTATCTGACATGATTTCAAGAAGGATATCTCCCTCATTTACCACATCACCTTCTTGTTTTTTCCACTCGATGATTTCGCCTTCCTGCATATCAACACCAAGCTTAGGCATAATAATCTCAAAAGCCATTTATAAGATACCAAGAGCGACCAGAAAGCGACTGAAAATTAGGCGTCTGACACGTCATCCGGCTGACGTAGACAGACGGTCTATTTTCCAAGCTTTCCGCTCGGGTTCAGTTATACCCTCTGGTTCGCCCTCTCCTTTCTATTAAAACTTCAGTTTTCAGATATTTTTTTCTTAAATCAACAATTCCATAGGATTTTCAATCAAATGTTTCAAATCAACCATGAATTTGGCACCATTCATACCATCTACAATACGGTGGTCAATTGTCAAGCATAGACCCATGATTGGACGTACGACAACTTCTCCATCAACTACAACTGGAGTCTGAATAGTTGCTGAAACACCTAGGATAGCTGAGTTTGGTTGGTTGATGATTGGGTTAAATGACTTAGTTCCAAACATTCCCAAGTTAGTAATAGAGAAGGTTGAACCTGACATTTCTGCAGCCTTCAATTTACCAGCCTGAGCTTTCTTGATGACATCCTTAGAAGCCACAACAAACTCAGACAAACTCATCTTATCTGCACCGTGAACGACAGGTACAATCAAGCCATCATCGAGACCAACGGCAATACCGAGATTAACAAATTTGTGTAATTCGATATTTTGGGCATCGTCAATCAAGGATGCATTGAGGTAACGGTGTTCCTCTTTCATAAGAGTACGAACAACTGCCAAACCAATCAAATCCGTGAAGGTTACCTTCATACCAGTCTTATTCATGATTGGATCAAGGACTTGCTTCCGAAGAGCCATAAGGTTAGTCATATCCACGTCATAGTTAAGAGTAAAGGTTGGCGCAGTCAAGTATGAGTGCGTCATTCCCTTAGAAATCGCCTTACGCATAGCAGACATTGGGATAACTTCCACGCCTTCTGGCAAGACTTTTTCAGGTTTAGCTTCAACCACAGGTGCAGCAGCCGCTTCCTTAACTTGCGCTGGAGCACTGATTGCAAGGATATCTTCCTTAGTAATCTTACCACCAAAGCCTGTTCCAGATACGCTAGCTAAGTCAATACCAAGATCCGCTGCAATCTTACGTGCCAATGGAGTCGCCTTAGGTTGAGCACCCTTAAAGTTTTCAACGTCATCAGCATGAACACGACCTTTTGCTCCAGTTCCTGGTACTTGAGCGAGGTCAATCCCCAACTCACGCGCCACCTTACGAGCCTTAGGTGTTGCACGTACTTTGCCGCCTTCGTGAACGATAGGTGCTTGCGTTTGCGCTGCCACTACAGGCTCTGCTACAGCGGCAACTTCTTCAACTTTTGGCGCAGGTTCAGCAGCTGGCGCGCTAGCTGCGTTGTCAGCTACCACTTCACCTTCTGCTCCAATATAACCAATAACCTCAGTAACTGGTACAGTTTCACCAGCCTGACGCGTAATCTTCAAAAGGACACCTGAATCCTCTGCTTCAAGTTCCATGTTTGTCTTATCTGACATGATTTCAAGAAGGATATCTCCCTCATTTACCACATCACCTTCTTGTTTTTTCCACTCGATGATTTCGCCTTCCTGCATATCAACACCAAGCTTAGGCATAATAATCTCAAAAGCCATATTTTATGATACTAAGAACGCTAAAATGCGACAGAATTTTAGGAGTTTTACGTTAGTGTGCTTGCACACCAGTAAAACTATCTAAATTCCGAAGCATTTCGTTCGAGTTCAAATCAACTCAAACGCTTTAACGCCCTCTCCTTTCTACTTTAAATTATAATTTCCGATACTCCCACAGTGAAAACAAGAAACACATTTTACTAGCGAGAAATATCACTTAACCATCGCTAGAAAGTTAGTTTCCTTTATTGGCCATCTTGATAATTGCAGCCTTAATCTTTTCAACATCTGGAAGAACCGCTTGTTCCAAGACACGCGCATAAGGTACAGGCACATCTTCACTTGCCAAACGTACAATTGGGTGGTCAAGGTAATCAAAAGCTTCACTTTCTGTAACCATAGCAGCAATCTCACCGATGAATCCACCTGTCTTATAAGCATCATTGACCAACATAAGTTTACCAGTCTTCTTAACTGACTCGAAAATCAATTCCTTATCAAGTGGGATAAGCGTGCGTGGGTCAACAACCTCAACATTAATACCTTGTTCAGCCACTTCTTCAGCAGCCTTAAGAGCACGTTCCAACATACGACCATATGTGACAATAGTAAGGTCAGTTCCTTCACGCTTGATTTCACCTTTTCCAAGTGGAATGTAGAAATCAGGGTCTTGTGTCACTTCCTCTTTTTTACCGTAAAGTGCTTTTGGTTCCATGAAGATAACAATGTTATTGTCTTGAATAGCAGATTTCAAAAGACCTTTAGCGTCGTTAGCATTACCTGGAGCAACCACTTTAATCCCTGGAATGTGAGTCAACCATGACTCAAGAGATTGTGAGTGCTGTGCCGCAGAACCAATCCCTGAACCAGAAGCTACACGGAAGGTTACAGGAGTCTTCAAACCACCACCAAACATGTAGTTGTTTTTTGCACCATTATTAACGATAGCGTCAAGGGCAATCGTGATGAAGTCCATGAAAGTCAAGTCAACGATTGGACGAAGACCTGTAATGGCAGACCCAACAGCTGCACCAGCGATAGCTGCTTCTGAAATTGGTGTATCTTTAACACGTTTCTCACCAAACTCTGCCAACATACCAACTGATGTACCGAAGTCACCACCATAGATACCGACATCTTCACCCATAAGGAAGATATTTTCGTCTTTACGCATTTCCTCGCTCATAGCAAGGTTTACTGCCTCACGCAAGGCCATCAATTTTGTTTCACTCATACTTGTATTCCTCAACCTTTCTCTTTAGTCTACCCATACATCTTCAAAGGCAACTGAAAGTTCTGGATCTGGGCTATTTTGGGCGAACTCATAAGCTGCATCAACCTCTGCCTTAACTTGGCTTTGGATAGCATCTAACTCTTCAGCGCTTGCGATATTTTCAGCAACGAGATAGTCACGGTATTTAATAATAGGGTCGTTATTGTTCTTCCACTCGTCAACTTCTTCCTTAGTACGGTAAACACCCGCATCGGCAGTTGAGTGACCGAACCAACGGTAAGATTCTACCTCAACGATAGCAGGACCATTGCCACCACGGACATGCTCAACAGCCTTGCCCATTGTTTCATATACAGCCAAAACATCGTTACCATCTTCACAGTAGAAACCAGGAATGCCATAAGCTTCCGCACGTGTATAAAGGTGAGGTGTATTTGTAGCCTTATGGATATCCATTGAGATACCATAACGGTTATTGATGATAAAGAAGATAACAGGTAATTTCCAAGTAGCTGCCATATTGACTGACTCATGGAATGAACCTTCGTTGGTTGCGCCATCTCCAGAGAATGCCACAACAATGTTTCCTGTTTTTTTGTATTGCTGAGTGAGGGCTGCACCTACGGCAAGAGCGTAACCACCACCAACGATACCATTAGTACCATAGTTACCTTTTTTAAAGTCTGCCAAGTGCATAGAACCACCACGGCCCTTAGAAACACCGGTTGCTTTACCAGCAAGTTCTGCCATCATTTTATTCAAATCCATGTCTTGGGCGATAGATTGTCCGTGACCACGGTGATTTGAAAAGAAGATATCGTCATAGCTCAAGTGTTGAACAGAACCAACGTTGGCTGCTTCCTCACCAACTGAAAAGTGAGTCATCCCTTGAACAAAACCACGACGAACCAATTTATTAATACGTGAATCAAATTCACGAATACGTTCCATTTTAGTGAACATCTCAAGATGTGTCTCTTTAGAAAGTTTTACCATATCGATCTCCTCTATCGAAATTTTTCTATACATCTAGGATAGGTTAAAAAAACTTAATGAGCAAGAAATATGCTTGAAAGATGAAAAGCCTTACAACCTTATCACTTATAGGCAATCCGTATGCTTTTTTTAAGCGCATTATGATATAATTGTATAGATTTTACCCGAATAGGAGAATATTGGACATTGAGTGACGTCATCGTTCACGGGCTTACGGCATGTATAGCTTTTATTTTACAAATTGTTATCTTCAAAGTGACCACACAGAGACCCCTTAGATACTGGATTCTTATTTTAGCAGGTTTAGCAATTTTTGCCTCTAGTTATTTTGGTATTTCCTTTCCAAAATCCGGTTTTATTGGACTTGTACTTCTTCTAGCTAACAAATCTTACAAAAATCTGAGACATACCATTTTGGAGACTTTCTTTATACCTTTCACCTTTGCCTTAATGGTGAGACTGGTCATTTTCCTGATTATTCCAATCTTTTTCCCTTCTGTCCTAGATTATTATTATGCTGGTCCATTTATACTTTTTCTTGCGTTTTTACTATGGTTTGCCCAAAGTGCCCTTCTTCAAGTGGACTACTCTCGAATGATGCAAATTGATAAAGCGAGACCTTGGTACAAATCAACCTCTGTCGCCCTTTGTGGCCTAGCCTTTATCTACTTTGCTTCTGAACTTCTTTCAACAAACATTCACTTTACTATTGCCTTTCTTATTATTACAGCTCTGATTCTATCTGGACAGGTTAATCTCTATAGAAAGGACCTCAGTGCACAAACACAAGAAGCTCAAGAGGAACATTCTCAGCTTCTTCAAAAATCAAGCCAGAACATCAATACTTGGTACCAGAAAAAGACTAGCCAAGAGCTCTTTATCAAGGACGAAGCTGAAAATCTCTACGATATCATCCGTTTCAAACAAAACGAGGAAGCTCAGGAGTTAATTGACTACTTGCTGACTCCGAATCCATTAGATAAGAAGATTGATCATTTTTATCGAGATAAACTTGAAAATATTAAACTTCCTGATTTGCGAGTCATCTTTGAAGCTAAATTCCTAAAGGCAAAAGAATTGGATGTTTGGGTTAGTATGGAGGTCCCAGAACCCATTACCGTTTATCCTATTTATCCTTTAGATTGGGTATATAGCCTTTCAACGATCTTGGATCATGTCATTGTCCAAGCACAAGATAGTGAACAGAAATACCTTAGCTATGCTTATTTTAAAGATGAGGATAGTCAACACTTTGTCGTTGAAAGTTCAAGCACTAAAGAAGATTCTGCCATTACATCTGATTTCTCTGATCCCGAACTAAAACGCGTCAACAGCATCCTATCCACATATCCAAACGTTAACATTGTTTCAAATACACGTGCTGGTATTTACCGCTTACAAATCGAGATTGACATGACAAAAGGAGGTTACAATGATTACTAATATTATCAATCCTCTCTTACAGGCTGTTAGTTTCATTTCTATTTGGTACCTCTACCAGACTATGTCTAAGGTTAAGCCACTGCGAGGACACCTCTTACTTCTATTTTTGTCCTATGTAGCTGCAGCATCCTATTTTAGTCTCGTAAAAATCGTTATAGATCCTCTTTTCTTCCTTGTTGCTGATTTGGCCCTTGTCAAAGAGCGTTCTTTCTATCATCGATTGCTTTACGCTTTTTATCCAACTATCCTTTTTGATATGGCTACACGACTACTTTCAATTGTCATTCTCCCTCACGTCTTACATATCAAAGGTGATATTACCCTCGACACTAACTTACATATCTTGACCTACATCTTAGCTCCATTAATCATTTACCTAATGCTTAAAATCTTCGCTGTAGACCTAAGTCAGATGAGTAGTCTTGACGAGGCTTGGGCTAGACGTAACTGGTTGCGAAGCACTGCCTTCCTTGCTGTCTATTATGTCTTCTTTACTGTTATCCATGGTCTTAACAGCATTCTTCCAACAGCCAATGACCCTAAAAATTTATTTGAAATAATTTTCAAGGTCAATGCTAATAGTTCTGTTATCTTTGTTCTATATATTGCTCTACTACTATGGGATTTTTACAATTGGAACCAGGCTATCCACCAACAATCTATTGATAGGCTGAACAAAGAACGTCATAAATTGTTGGGAACTATGACTAACTACAGCAAATCCTTTATCCAAATTATCACGCAAAAGCAAAAATCCTTCGACCTATTCAAAAAAAATCTCAAGGACGTTTCTCTTGCCTTGGAAAATGAAGATACCGCCAAAGCTACTAGCCTACTTGAAATTTATAAAACGGACAATGCTAGCATTGGTAATCCAGAGACTCAAGAACACTTGGATAAGCTTAGCAATCCAATAATAGCAAGTTTTCTTTCAAATCGTATTTTGGAAATGAGAGCGTCGCATGTCGATATCTCCATTAATATCAGTCCTCAGTTTGGTGAGATTCCTTTACCTGACTTAGATTTATATCAACTGCTCCAAGCTTCGGATAAAGCGATATTTAAACTACTTCGTCCTGACATCAAGGTCAACAGTAGTTACCTCCAACTAGATCACTCGCAACTCCTTGTCGTTGAATTACCAGTTTTGGCTGATAAGGTTAGCAAAGATAAAGAACTGAATGATTTGGTTAAGACTTTGCCAAATGTTGACTATCGTATCGGTTTACATGCAGGTTATCTGACTCAAATAATTGAAATCTTTGAACCTGGTTATTAAGATGATATTGAAAAAGAGCCGGTGGCTCTTTTTTTGTTTGTGAATATAAAAAGAAAGCGATTGTTTTGGAACCATTCGAAACAACACAGCTCTAAAACAATAAGGAGTAGTCTATGACAAGGTGTGACAGCATTTCTACCTTTTATAAAATCTATTTTTAGGTTCCACTGTGGAAAAGGGTTTCCCATTTATTCGTGCACGTCTCCCCATTGGAAAAATTCTTAAATGTTTTTAGGTAACTCAAGTGACGACTTCGCAAAATACTAAAAAATTATTCAGAAATAATTATTAGACCTTCTCTTTCCTTGTGACTCCACCATCCACAGTCAATGGAGTAATTATAAGTGTATGCACCTCTATGATTTATAGAATAATCCGATTTTAAATAGTCACCTATTGAATCAACCTTAGAGATTTTTGCCATAAAAATATGATGATTATAATCTGTCGTAATAAAAATACCATCTTCATCACACCACTTACCACCATCATTTGAATGCCTAGCAATTGCCATTATATAAGCATCAATACCACCAGAATTAATCCTATCAGCCCAATTCTTTTTTAGATGTTGCCGTATTGAATCATACAGCCATCTTCAGTCAACAAATCTGGTGTGGATTCATAATCTTCAGTAAATACAAACGGATTAATGCCATAATCATATGTCATTCGATAGCATTAAACTTTTGTTTGTTTCTCCATCAAACTACTACTTTCTATATCTACAATCTTTAAAACTCCCGAAATAGATTAATTGTTTTTTTAACAATTGTACAATTAGAGATAATAACAAATGCTCCTATTCTCAAATCGAGCAATAACAATCCTTGATTACATCTGATCTACGTGCAAACAATTAACTATAGGATAAATGTAAATTGATTATTTTCCATAAAAAAACAAAAAATTCACTCTTAATTCAATTAAATTGTACCATACTGTTAGCTAAAGTCAGGCGTTTCCTAATTAATAGAATCATACTCACATGTACGGGAAAAACAACAAGTAAATCGTCATCTAGCGAAGAAGTCTAGGATAACCTCCGCGTGTGCGGGAAAAGCCTGAAGAAGTACATGAGATAGGACGTAAAACTAGGATCACTCCCGCGTGTGCGGGAAAAAACTTACAGATGGAATTTCTGGTTTAACAGGTTCAGGATCACCCCTGCATGTGCAGGAAAAACATTTTGAAGATGCTGTCAAAATTTGCATCCGTAGGATCACTCCCGCGTGTGCGGGAAAAACGTCGCTATGGGGGCTAAAGGCGATGACTACCGGGGATCACCCCCGCGTGTGCGGGAAAAAC